>JBMYTL010000006.1:62174-85771 GCA_049604295.1 Gammaproteobacteria bacterium | reverse complement strand
ATACGGTCAGCCGATCCTGACGGGCATCCGCCTGGATGACACCGCCTTGATCCTGGAAGGTGCGCTGCCCGCGGCCGTTCTGGCCTTGCTGGCCCAGTGGGTGTTGGAACGGGGGGAACGGCGTTGGGTCCCCAGGGGCTTGCGTCAGTAAGGCCGTGGACCGAATGCAGGCAGGGCATCTTCAGGCAAAAAACCCCTGCACAAACCACCCCCCGGTCCTCCGGTCGCGGAAAATCCACCGCCTCCGCAAGCGGCCGTCCTGAACGATGAAGTAATCCCGTGCCACGTCGTGACCATCCCACCAGCCGGTCTCGATGCGTTCGGGGCCGTCGATGAAGCGGTACTCATCAGGGCCACCGGCTATGGGGCGGGGTTCATCCAGAAGCCACAAGGGGCGAACCCACTGCACACCGAGGTCACGATGCGCACCGGGTTCACAGGGTACCCAGGCCCGTTCCGGGCGATGATCCGGGGCCAGGCACAAGCCATTGACGGCGTCATGGCCCAGGCGCGCACGCAGGCGCTCCAGCAGTTGCTCCCCCGCCTCCGCCTCCTCCGCCGGACTGCCGAACAGGTCACGGGCCTGGGGGCGGAAGGATTCGATATCCAGGGCCTTCAGCACAACGGTACTGACCGGCTCGGGCAGGGTATGCCGCTCCAGGCGCTCAGCCAACAGTGAGGACAGGTGGCGCGGATCGCGCCGGGGCCGGTTCACGCCCAGGTCGACACGGGTGGGTTCCGCATCGCGATGGCGCAATTCCAGGCGCAGACGCGTTACCCCGGCATCGGCCCCGCGCAGGTAGCCCTCCATTTCCCCCAGCAGGCGTTCGGCCACGTGCAGGATACGGGCGCTGTCCACGCTCTCGTAGGCCATGTCCATGTGCCCCGCATAGCCCGGCGGGGGTTGCCAGGCCCGTCGGGGGTCAGGACGTCGGCCGAGAAGCCGTTCCAGGTCCGTTACCCGATCCGCACCGAAACGCCGCCCCAAGCCGGCCCGTGGCAGGCGCAGCAACTCGCCGATACGGTGCACACCCATGCCCTCGAGCGTATCCAGAACCCGCTGGGAATCGATCAGGGCCGCCAGGGGCAGCGGCCCAAGCCGTCCGGGGATATCTTCCACGGCCGTGATACGCAGGCTGACCCCGGCCCGCACCGCCACCCGCGCGGCCAGGGGTGTGGGGGCCACGGCAAGAACGGGGCGATGCCCCAGGCCTGACAGGCCTTGTGCCACGGCTTCCCAGATCGCATCCAGGCCACCGAACAAGCGCAGACTGGCGCCGATCTCCAGGGTCAGCCCCTCGTTCCCATCGATCACCAGACGCGGGCTGAATTGCCACGCCCACCCCGCCAGGCGCGCGAGCAGGCGTTCCTCGTTCTCGACCTGGCGGGGAAAGACATGCAGGTCAGCAAGCAGGGCATAAGCGGCGTTCAACGCCATGCCCACCTGTACACCACCATCACGGGCCAGATCGTTGCAGGCGTGGACCCAACGTCGGCTGCCCTCCTCCGTGGTCACCGCCACCGGGGCGTCATCAGTGCCACCCAGAACCTCCAGGGCCAGATCGGGAAAGCCCAGGGCCAACCACAATTCACTCCCCGGCCCCCGCCCGCCCGGCGTGGGCACGGCACCGTCCACGGCACGGACGACGGGGGCAGCTGCCGCCGTCCGCGGGTTTCGGGTCTGCTTCAGGGGAACGATGGCCATACTGTAAATATAGCCAGCAAATTACAGGCCCGACAATCCTGGAAAGCCAGCCTTTATTCCACCCGTAAGCTCCCCTTCAGCGACGCCCCCCACATGGCAAGAGCGCTCATCTACTTGCGTGGTGAACGATTCAGGACATGTCCTGGAACCGGCCCTCGTCGATCAGGCGGGCACATCCATCGAGGAACCCGGCCGCATCCGTGGTGGCGATCTCCAGCCCCCGGACATACTCGTGGCGCAAAATGCCGCGTTCCTTCAGACCCTCCACCGCGGGCCAGAAATTGCGCTTGCGATCACCGCGTAGCGGCCTGACCACGCAGGGTTCGGTCTCCCGCCCCTTCTCGACGATCAGCATCTCCACCTCCAGGTCGTCGTAGTTCCAGGCATGGGTCGCGGGATGCAGTTCCTCCGCCACATGGAACACGGTGAACGAGGTGGGTGAGGCCCCCAGGGCCACGACCCGGCCATCGTGCTCGCGCAACCGGTACAGGGGCGAGGTGGTACCAAAGGCCGTGCCGTGGTGATGGTCCGCGGTCAGCTCCTCAGCGAGGCGCCCCCAGGCCGCCACCGGATGGGTGGGATGGCGACTGCGGATAACCCCCTCGGTACGGCGAAAGACCTCGGTCAACAAACCCATGCGCGAGGGGGTCCGGCGGGGTTTGAATTCCCGGGTCTCCTGGACGTAATCCCTTTGCAGCCCGGAGAACGGAAAGGTCGGCATGAGCAGGGTTCCCTCTTCGCCGAGCATCTCCTGCAACAGGCTGATAAGCGCCACCGGCTCCATACCCGGGACACGCTCCGCCACCGCCTGCATGGAGCTGTGCACCATAACCACCGCGCCCGGGCGAAATCCGAGTTCCTCCAGAAGGGCCCGGAACCGACGCTCGTCCATCTCCTGCCCACGCAACTTGCGATTGAGCACGCGCAGGCGATGGCGTAAAGACAGCAAGGGCGGAATCAATGGCGCCGGGACGAAGCGTTTCAAACCCATGGAGCGTTATCACATGATGGAAAAACAAAGACTTATTGTACCGGTTGTTCAGGGTTCATCCTGTCGAAGTTCATGGTCATCGCCCCTGTTACGCCAACCCGGGTGCTGCTCCCATGGACAGGTGTCCGGGCGCCTTCCCGAAGCACGCCCGAAATTCTGAAAAGCCCCGATACAGGGGCGAAGATGGGTCGTTGCCAGACCCGGACCCAGCAGAGGAGAGACGATCATGTCCCAACAACAGAACCTGGCCCTCGGCATTCCCACCATGTTCGAGCGCTCCCAGGATATGGACATCCACCTGGCGGACCTGCTCATGGGTTGCGCGCTTCCCGCCCGCAAGCTGGGCCAGAAGAATTTCAGTGACTGGATGCTCGCCGAGGTGCGCGGTTACCAACCGGACGATCCGCTGCCCCCTTACCGCCTCTGCGACAACGTGCACCTGCTGGCCTGGATGCCCGGCAGCCATTGGATGCAGGCACCCATCAGCGACGAGTTGGAGCACGAACTGATGCACATGGGCCTGCGCGAAGGCATCAGCACCATTGAGGATGCGTTCATCAAGCACAAGGGCAAGGGCGGCGTGCGCATCGACCTCGGCGACGAGCAGCAGGCCGAGCTGCGCAAACGCGCCAACCTCGATACACGACTTGCCCTGGCCATGCCCTCCGAAGCCTATGCCCGTGTATTGGCCAGCACGCGCGTGATGATCGAGCTGTGGAGCAAGGACCTGCTCGATCAGGGCATCGTCAGTTGCCAGAACGCCAGCAGCGACATCCTGGACAAGGCACGCGCCCTCGATGAGCGCTTCGATCAGTATCCGGAACGCACCCGGGAGCGCGCCGACGAGATCATCGCGGAGATCAACCGCAAGGACGGTTTCTTCAAACGCCTGTTCAGCTGACGAGGGCGATCGGCGACCGGGTCGCGAATGCGATCACGCCCGGCGCTGCCCCGGAACTACCGATGGCGCTGCCCGGGGCGCCACTCAGTGATCGCGATGGCTCGCGAAAGCCAGCTTGTCCAGCACCGCCATCAGCACCGCGGACACCACGAAGGTGAGGTGGATGATCACGTACCACATCAGCTTGTCGTTCTCGATCTGCTCGGCATTGACGAACACCCGCAACAGGTGAATCGATGAGATCGCGACGATGGAGGCCGCGACCTTGAGCTTCAGTGTCCCGGCATCCAATTTGCCGAACCACTCCAGGCGCTCGGCGTTCTCATCCAGGTCGATCTTGGACACGAAGTTCTCGTAGCCCGAGAACATGACCATGACGATGAGACTGGCGACCAGGGTCATGTCGATCATGGCCAGCACGTGCAACACCATGTCCGCCTCGGACAGCGCCAGGATGTGCGACCAGACGTGGAAAAGCTCCTGGAAGAATTTCACGGCCAGTGCCGCAAGTGCCAGTGACAGGCCCAGGTAGATCGGGGCAAGCAACCAACGACTGGCAAACAGGGTCTGTTCGATCCAACGTTCCATCAGATTCATGCTCCGGACACGACGGCGTGGGGAAAAACGGGCGCAATAGTAGGGGATGGCGCGCCGCCCCGCAGCCTGAAACTTAAGGACGTGCACCGCACACCGTTCCGTTACCCTGCATGGGTCAATCATCCCCGCACACCGCTTGCGCCCCATGCCGCGAGCGTCCATAACGTCGCCCGTTCATCGCCAGATCGTCATCCATGGTTTCTCAAGGCAACAATCCGCCAGACAACTCCGACTCCGAATCGAACCCCGTCGTGGAAGGGGACGTGATCGAGGTCGACGATGAGAAGCGCGAGGTCGAGGCTGAAGGGCGGGCGACCGAAGCGGTTTGGCTGGCCGATACCGGCGACAGCACGGCCCTGCATGCCCACCTGAGCGAAATGGACGACGCTGCGCTCGCCGAGGTTATCGAATGCATCTTCGATGAGCGCCGGGTGGCGCTCTGGCAGGGTCTGGACCCCGACCGACAGGCCCGCATCCTTCCCCTGCTGAGCGAGCCCGCCGTCGCGGAACTGAGCACCACGACCGCCGTGGAGGAGCCCGAATCCGAGCTTCAACAGGTCTTCGCCTGGCTTGAAGCGGGGGACGATGAAGCCGTGCGGGTGCTGTTGGCCGGACTCAGCGAGGCGGCCATCGCCGACCTGCTCGAGGCCATGCCCGGCCGTGAGCGCAGCCGAGTCTGGGTGCTGGTGCCCGAGGACCTGCGCGCCGAGGTTCTGACCTGGCTGGACGAAGGGGTACACGACTCACTGCTTGCCGGGATGACGGAGCAGGAGGTCCTGCCCCTGGTGGCCGACCTTGATCACGGTGATCTCGTTGATGTGGTCGAGGCCGTCTCCGATGAGGTGGCCGATGCCATCCTGCGCTCGCTGCCCATGGACGAGCGCACCGTCATGGAGACCCGCCTCCAGTATCCGGAGGACACGGCGGGCCGCCTCATGGAGGCCGAGTGGGTCGCGGTACGCGCGGACGTAACCCTGGAGGTGGTCGCCCGCTTCCTGAAGCGCCGGGGCAGCCTTCCCGATCACACCGACGGCCTGATGGTGGTGGACCGCGAAGGCCACTACCGCGGCAAGCTGCACGTCTCAACCCTCCTCACCCGGAGCGACGAACTGGAAGTCAGCGAGGTCATGGAGAGCGATGTGGACTGGGTCACCACGGACACTGATCAGGCTGAGGTCGCCGACCTGTTCGAGAAGCGTGAAGTCACCTCCGTTGCCGTGGTCGATGGCGAGCACAAGCTCATCGGCCGCGTGACCCTGGACGACATCCTCGACGTCATCCGCGCCGAGGCCGAGGCGCCCCTGTTGCACATGCGCGGCCTGGATGAGGAGGAAGACCTGTTCGCCCCTGTGTTGCCCTCGGCGAAACGGCGCATGGTCTGGCTGGGCATCAACCTGGTCACCGCCTTCCTGGCCGCCTGGGTCATCGGCCTATTCGAGGCCACCCTAGACAAGGTGGTCGCACTCGCCGTGCTCATGCCCATCGTCGCCAGCATGGGCGGGATCGCGGGCAGTCAGACCCTGACCCTGGCCATCCGCGGTCTCGCCTTGGGCCAGATCTCCTCGGCCAACACCCGCTGGCTGGCCATCAAGGAGGTCACCATCGCCGGCATCAACGGCGCGATCTGGGCGGTGGTGGTCGGGGCACTGGCCTGGCTGTGGTTCGGCGACCCCCGCATATCATTGGTCATCGGCGTTGCCATGGTGATCAACCAGTTCGCCGCGTCCATCTCCGGACTGGCCGTTCCACTGGTACTCAACCGCATGGGTATAGACCCTGCCCTGTCTGGCTCGGTCATCCTCACCACGGTGACCGACGTGGTCGGTTTCATGAGCTTCCTCGGCCTGGCGACATTGCTCCTGCTGTGAAGCGCCGAGGGACGTCCCCGCCGGGCGTCCCGCTCCGCGTGGTCATGGCACCCGTGCCAGGGCCTCCTCAATGACCTCCGCGCCAACCCCGGAACGGTGTGCGTTCTCCGACAGGTAACGGCGCCATGCGCGGGCGCCGGGTTGTCCCTGAAACAGGCCGAGAATGTGCCGGGTGAGGTGCTTCACCGCGTTGCCCCGTTCCACTTCCCGCCGCGCATACTCGATGAACCCCGCCGCAACCGCCTTGCGGTCCCGCCCCGGAGTGGCTTCGATCAGGGTCTCGAGCTCGTCCAGGAACCAGGGGTTGTGGTACGCCTCGCGGCCGATCATGACGCCGTCGCAATGCTCCAGGTGCGTGCGGACCTGATCGGCGCGCGTGATACCGCCGTTGATAATGATCTCAAGGTCCGCATGCTGCGCCTTGAGGCGGTAGACGCTGTCGTAGTCCAGCGGCGGCACCTCGCGGTTCTCCTTGGGCGAGAGACCCGACAGCCAGGCCTTGCGGGCGTGAACGATGAACACCCGGCAACCGGCCGCGCGCACGGTGCTGACGAAGTTCTCCATGGCCTCGTAGCTGTCCTGGTCATCCACCCCGGTGCGGTGTTTGACCGTTACGGGTATGCGCACCGCGCCAACCATGGCCGCGACACACTCGGCTACCAGCGAGGGTTCCATCATCAGACAGGCCCCGAAACGGCCGGACTGAACACGATCACTGGGACAACCTACGTTGAGGTTGACCTCGTCATACCCGGCCTCCTCCGCCATGCGTGCACAACGGGCCAGTGCCGCGGGCTCACTGCCGCCCAGTTGCAGGGCCACGGGGTGTTCCTCGCTGTTGTAAGCCAGGAAGCGGTCCGGATCGCCATGCAGCAGTGCCCCCGTGGTCACCATTTCCGTGTACAGCAGGGCATGTGGGCTGATCAGGCGCAGCAGGTATCGGCAATGCCTGTCGGTCCACTCCATCATGGGAGCGACGCAGAGACGACGGTCGAGGGTCATGGGGATCGGTTTGCCGGCCGGGACCGGCTCGACGTCACATGGTCGGGGGTAAGGCCGATTCGGACGACGCCGCGGGGGCTTCCTCGGGTTCAGCCGGGTTGACGTAGCCCATGGCACGCATGAACGCGGGCCATTGTTGATCCTTGGGCGTACCGGCCAACTGCTTGAGGAATTCGATCATGCTCTCCTCATCGAAGTCGTGAATCATTTCGAAGGTTTCCGACTCGATGAATCCCGCGCCGTTCGCATCCAGGTGTTCGATCTCGCCGTCGCGGTAGCCCATGGAGTCCAGATCGTGCTCACCGATGAATATCTGCTCGGTGCCGAAATCCGCTGACTCCTGCAACATACCCCGGGCGTTGAGTTTGAAATCCCGCCGCTGCCACTCGCGAATCGCGATATTGCCCGTGAAGTGCTCTTCGATTTCATCCAGACGGTCGACCAGTTCCACCAACGTTTCCGGGTCGAAGCTGCGCAGCTTCACACGGGTCATGCCCATGCTTTCCGAATAGACCAGGGCGGCCAGGCCTTCCAGGTTGTTGAGCATGTGATGGACGTTGTCGGGGGTCAGGTGGTCGAGGAAGGGCCCGACAGAGGAGTTGTTCACCCGGGCGGCGGCTTCCGCGCGCTCCTGCTCCCGGGCACGGCGCGCCGCCTGCACCTGCTTGCGCACCTTGCGCGGGACCTTGTTGTCCACGTTGTTACGCGCGCTGCGCTTGATGGACTGAAAGGCCGGATCCCCGGGGAAGGATTCCAGCAGGATGTTGAGGCGCTTGGCGAGCGCGACACGTACCGGGCGGTCCTGGACAACACCCGCGCGCAGCAGCATCGCGTCCACCTTTCTCAGGCGCGACCACGCCAGGAAAGCAAACACGGCAAGGCCGATCGTGATCACGATGGCCAGGAGGATGATGGTTAAACCCATGTAATCGAGTCGTTCGTTGTAGCCGGGCTCTTCATCGCTGGCCGCCGCTCACAGGGGCGACCCGCAGCGTGCTTGATCAGAGCCGGTGTCCTGCCTATTAATCCAAGTATGGGGCTCATTAAGCATCACTTCCCCCCGGGCCCGCAAGAGTAAGCCACGCCTGTCATCATTGCCCGTTACAATCGCTCGCCACTGCATTTGAAACGGCACCAGAACATGAGCGAACAGCACCCCCTCAGGCACAAAACCCAGGGCGTGAATATCGGTGGAGTAACCCTGGGCGGGGGCTCCCCCATCGTCGTCCAGTCCATGACCAACACCGATACCGCGGATGTTGAGTCCACGGTGAAACAGGTCGCGGAACTGCGCCGCGCGGGTTCAGAGCTGGTCCGCCTTACGGTGAACACCGCCGAGGCCGCGGCCGCCGTGCCACGTATACGCGAGAAGCTTGAAGCCATGGGTTCAGCGGTCCCGCTGATCGGTGATTTTCACTTCAACGGTCACAAACTGCTCACCAACGAGCCGGCCTGCGCCGAGGCCCTGGCCAAGTTCCGCATCAACCCGGGCAACGTCGGCCGGGGCAAGAAGCGTGACGAGCAGTTTGCCACCCTCATCGAAATGGCCTGTCGGTACGACAAGCCCGTGCGCATTGGCGTCAACTGGGGTTCACTCGATCAAGCCCTGCTCGCCCGCATGATGGACGACAACGCCAAGCTGGCCGAGCCCAAAGACCTCCCCGATGTCATCCGCGAAGCCATGGTCCGCTCCGCGCTGGACAATGCCCAGGCGGCCGAGGAGCTGGGCCTGGCCCGCAACCGCATCGTGCTGTCCTGCAAGATGAGTGGTGTACAGGACCTGGTTGCCGTGTACAGCGAACTCGCCCGCCGCACCGACCACGCCCTGCACCTGGGCCTGACCGAGGCAGGCATGGGCTCCAAGGGCATCGTGGCCTCCTCCATCGCCATGGGCATCCTGTTGCAACAGGGCATCGGCGACACCATCCGCGTATCCCTCACGCCCGAGCCGGGTGCACCGCGCAGCAAGGAGGTCATCGTCGCCCAGGAGATCCTTCAGACCATGGGGCTGCGCGCCTTCACACCCCTGGTCGCCGCATGCCCCGGCTGCGGCCGCACCACCAGCACCACCTTTCAGGAGCTGGCACGCGACATCCAGACCTACATCCGCGAGCAGATGCCCGTCTGGCGCCTGAAACACCCCGGCGTGGAGAACATGCAGGTAGCCGTCATGGGCTGTGTGGTCAACGGCCCGGGCGAATCCAAGCACGCCAATATCGGTATCTCCCTGCCCGGCACGGGCGAGACCCCGGTAGCCCCGGTGTACGTCGACGGTGAGCGGGTGCGCACCCTCAAGGGCGACAACATCGCCCGGGAGTTCCAGGCCATGGTGGATGAGTACATCGAGGCCAATTACCGCGCCTGAGTGCCCACCGTCTCATCGGGTCCATGGGCGCCGGGTTTCGGTAGTCCCGCTGCCTGGCTCCCTACCCCGAAGACACACGCCCCAACTCAAAACTCAAAACTCAAAACTCAAAACTCAAAACTCAACAAAACGTCACACCCCGCCGGAGTGCACCACCTCGTAGTAGACCTTCTCCAATTCCTGCTTGTGCAGCGTCTCCTCGTGGGCCAGATAACGGAACAGGTCCCGGATGGGCCCCTCCGGAGCGGTCTCCGCCAATGAACTGTACTGCTCCATGGCATCGTGCTCGCGGGCCAGGGCGAACTGCAGGATCTCCTGGTCGTCGGGGTGCTCGCTGAGCTTGGGCAGGTGCAGGTGATCGCTGAACTTGTGATCACTGGGCGGGGTTTCGATGCGCTCACTGATGACCTTCCGTGCGTCGGGGTTGCGGCGCAGATCCAGGAACAGGTCGTAGTGGGCCTGCTCCTCGGCGGCCAGGTCGTCCACGAGGTAACGGATACGCTTGCTCACGCGTTCCGCCAGGTCCACATAGAAATCCCGCGCCACCTTCTCGAATTCGGTGGCCACCTCCAGGATCTCGCCCACGGTCTTGCCCGCCTGCAACCGCTCCCGGCCGCTGTGATGCCCCTCGCCGCTCATGCCACTGCCTCGTGTCTGCTGATCAGGTAGGCGTTGATGCTGGCCGCCACGCGGTGACCATCGGCCACCGCGTGGACCACATCAGGCCCATGAACGCAGTCACCCGCCGCCCAAAGCCAGGCCTCGGATGTCCGCCCCTCTTCGTCCACCTGCAGTCGCCCCCGGTTCCATTCCAGCTTCTCGTGCAGGGCTTCTCCAAGCAGGCTGACATCGGACATCTGCCCAATGGATTCAACGACCATGCCCGCGCGGTGGGTCTGAACGTCGGTCTCGTCATACTTGGGCGCGAAACGGTGGTCCTCGTCGAAAATGGAGATCACCCGCCAGGTACACAAACCGGTCAGGCGGTCTTCCTCCAGGACACAATGACGCGGACCACGTGAATCCAGAACGGTGATGCCCTCCTCCCGTGCCTCCCTGAGTTCTTCCGGGTCGGCAAGGAAGTGATCGAAATCCTCCATGGCACAGACCGTCATACCCGCCTTGCCATAGCGTCGTTTCTGGAGTCGTGCCAGTGAACGGGCGATATCCATGGCCACGTTCCCCCCCCCTATGACCACCACGTCCTCGGGTACATCGATGTCCTCGCCCAGGGTGACGCGCGCCAGCAGGTCGACGGCCTTGAACACACCCGGATGCTCGCTGCCGGGAATCCGGGTCGAACGCCCGAAGGAAAGGCCCAGGGCCAACAGAACGGCGTCGTATTCCTCCTCGAGGGTATCGAGGCTGATGTCCTGCCCGATCCGGGTGTTACAGCGGATATCGACGCCCATGGAGCGGATCACGTCCACGTCTCGATCCAGTTTGTCGTAGGGCAATCGGTATTCGGGGATGCCGTAGCGGGTCATGCCACCGGGCTTCGGCCTTCCCTCGAAGACCACGACCTCGTGACCCGAACGTGCCAGATCGTAGGCCGCCGTCAGGCCCGCGGGACCGGCGCCAACGATGGCCACCCTCTGCCCCGACTTTGTTTCGCAACGTCCCCGGGCCGCGATCTCCTTGACCCGCTCATGGGGCACGGCATCCATGGCATAACGTTTCAGCCAACGAATCGCCACGGGCTCGCCACGCCGACCGATGGAACAGGCATCCTCGCAACGGTGGGTGCAGACCCGGCCGCAGACGTGGGCGAAGGGGTTTGTGCGATAAATCCATTGCACCGCCTCCTCGGCGTCCCCGTTCCACAGGGAACGGATGTACTCCGGAGCATCCATATGCGTGGGGCATGCCTCGTGACACATTCCGCACTGCACGCAGCGCGATGCCTCCAACAGGGCCGCCTGTGGGTGGAAGCCCGCGACGATTTCATCAAAGTTGTCCGATCGCGAGGCCGGTTCCATCTCGGTCATGGGCTTGCGCTCGTGGTCGATCAGGTCGGCGTCATCGGACTTGGCCCAGCCCTTTCCAAAGTACTCGTCGTGAATACCGTTGGGGTCGGGCAGCACGAAATAACTGTCCAACTCATCGCCGTCACAGGTGTGCACGTACTCGCGTGACAGGGATATGGAGCCCGTGGGGCAGATATCCACGCACAGACCACACCAGCAACAGCGCCCGTAATCGATGGCCGGACGGTGGTCGCGTACGCCTTTGACCTCGTCATTGGGCAGGCCGGGAATCTGGATCATCGTGATCGCGGCGTTATCACACACCTTCTGGCAGGTGGAACACCCGATGCACAGCGACCAGTCGTTGAGGTGAAAACCCCGGTAATTGGCGGAAGCGGGGCGGGGCTCCAGCGGCTCGGTGACGGGCGGCCTGGTGAAGAACTTCAGGTTTTTCAGCGGCGCGAAGAAGCTACCTGAGTCGGAGTGCTCGATCAGGGCGCCGCCCGAGCTTTGAGTTCTGAGTTTTGGGTTTTGAGTTGACGGGGGCATCAGGTGGCCTCGCGGCTGGTCTTGACGATGGATGTGAGCATCCGGATCAACTCGTCGCAGTCATGGTGAATGGACTCAAACACCTTTGAATCCAGGTAGTTCGTCTCGTTCAGCAGGCGGAGCCAATGCGCCGTTTCCCGAGCCTCCTTCGAGGCAATGGCGATCTTCGCGATGAATTCCTTCCTGCTCAGGCCCGCCCGCGCTTCCTCGACATTCGCTCCGATGCTCGTACCGGAGCGAAGCACCTGCCTTGAAAGCACGTACTCTCGTTGATCACGCCGCAAATGCCGGGAAAGTTTCACGACCCTCACCGCGAACAAAAAACTCTTGTCCAAAACGACCGGGTCCATTCGGCGACCTCGTTCTGATTCAACTCAAAACTCATAACTTGAAACTCAGAACCCGGTAGATCGCCTCAGCGATCAACCTCCGGCGGGCACGCATCCAGCGAGAACATGATCTGGGCCACGTCCTCAACCCGCCCCCCGGTGACGAGTTTTTCCAGGGTGGTGACGGCGTGCATGGCGGACGGGCCACGCACATGCACCCGGTAGGGTTTGTCGCCACCGTTGGAGACGACGTAATAGGCCAGTTCACCCTTGGACGATTCAACCCGGGTATAGGTGTCACCGGCGGGCAGGTTCCAGGCCAGGGGATTGGGGATGGCGCCGCGGATGGGGCCGCCGATATCCGGCAGGGCCTTGAGGACCTGTCGGCAGATACGTGCGGACTCCCGCAGCTCGGCCCTGCGCACGAGGGTCCGTGCCCAGGAATCACCGGCATCCTCCGTCGCCACATCGAAGTCCAGCTGGTCGTAGACCAGGTACGGGTCGTCGCGGCGCACATCCAGGGCAAGTCCCGTGGCGCGCAGGTTGGGACCGGTCACACCCCACTCCAGGGCCTGCTCCTGGGTCATGACCCCGGCGCCCTTGGAGCGGCGCACGAACACCGGGTTCTTGAACAGCAGGTCGTCATACTCGGGCAGGCGTGATTCCAGGTAATCGAGGAAGTCACTTACGCGCTGCTCATAGCCCACGGGCAGGTCACGGCGCACGCCTCCGGGAATGTTGTAGATGTGGTAGACCCGCCCACCGGACAGTTCCTCGAACAGGTCGAGGATCAGGTCACGATCCGCGACGCCCCAGTAGGACGGGGTGTACATTCCGGTCGTCGCCGCCGTTCCCCCGAAGGTGAACAGATGCGCGGCGATCCGTGACAGTTCCAGTTGCAATACGCGGATCCAGCGGGCCCGCTCCGGAACCTCCAGCCCGCCGAGATCCTCGATGGCCAGGGAGTAGCAGACCTCCATGGGCACCGGGTCCGGCACGCAGATACGCGGCACCAGGGCGATGTTCTGCACCCAGAGCCGACCCTCCATGAGCTTCTCGAAGCCACGATGCAGGTAGCCCCCATCGGCGCGCGCCTCGACGATGGTGTCCCCGTGTAGTTTCACCCTGAGCGCATAGTTGCCCTCGATACCCGGGTGGTTGGGACCGAAATTGAGCTCGTATTCGTTGCTGGGGGGGTGGTTTACGGCTTGGTAGTCGGACGGGCGCATCAGTTGAACCTCGCTGCCGTGCCGATAACTGGCTGCTTGGGCTTACTGTGAGAACGGCCGAGTTTTGAGTTCGGGTCGGAAGGCGCGCAAGCGCGTGGGTTAATCAACGCAAAACTCAGAACCCCAAACTCCAAACCACTTAACCAGCGCATCACTGCTTCCACCCCTTGGAGTCCCCGTGACGCGCCCGCTGCTGCTCCGGCGTAACGGCCACACCACCGCCCTGCTTCTCGATTTCCTCCAGCCACTGTGGCCGGTAGTCCTGGAAGTTGAACGTGGCATGCACCCAGCCCTCGGAGTCGAACTCCTTGCGCATGGGTGGCGGTCCGTTCCACTCAGTCAGGATGAACTTCTCCTGGTCCGGACAGCCCTCAAAGAACACGCCATACATCTCGTGGATATCGCGCTCGAAGAACAAGGCGGGCTCGAACAGATCGTAGACGGAGACGTAGACACCCGGCTCGCGCGGAATCCGGATATGGGCGGAGACCAGGGTGTTCTGCTCGTAGGACCACAGGTGGTAGACGAGTTCGAACTCCTCGTCCTCTATCCAATCGACGCAGGAAATCGCGGAAAGGTGCAGGTAACCGCCCCGCCCCTTGAGCAATTCCAGGACGGTGACCAGGTTGCCGGGCTCGGCGTCAATGCGTACCCGGCGGTCACCCTTGCGTTCGCAGCGCGCACCCTGGACCTCCTTGAGCAGACCCGCGATGGACGTGGACGTGAGTTCGCTCATTCCCCGCCCGTCCTGAGCCTCGGGTGCAGGCTCATCTGCAAGGGTTGTAGCGGTACCTGGTGGGTCTCCAGCAGGCGGGTGTGCTCACCCTCGGTCTCCGGGCCGTGCAGGCCGTAGGTTTTCGCTTCCCCAATCACGTCGGACGGGGTCTGCCAGTTCTCACCGAACAGGTGCTGTTGATTGGCGAGGTAGTAATCGTAGCGCCGGTAGTAGTCCTGCCAGGCGGTCGCCTTGCCCGCATCGATATTGCGCATCAGGCGCTTCATGCCCTCCAGAACCGCCTCGGGACGTGGCATGCACCCGGCGATGTAGAGGTCCACCGGCAGATACTCCTCCAGTACTTTGGCCGTGGCGTAGCTTTGCCAGTACATGCCCCCGTTGACGGTGCAGGAGCAGATCCCGATCACATATTTCGGGGAGCCCATCTGCTCATAGGTGAGGATCACCCGCTTGAGCGTCTTGATGGAGACATAGCCGGTGATGAGCAGTATGTCCGCCTGCCGGGGCGTCACCATGGGTTGGATGCCCAGGCGCTCCATGTCGAAACGCGAGGTCATGGCCGGGGGCAACTCGATGGCGCCGCAGCCGGTGCAGTAATGCAGCATGAACAGCGAGCGCGCCTGGCAGAATTGCATCAGGCCGTCGAAGACATGGGCCAGCGGATTCGTGCGCTTGCGCGGTTCGCCCATTTTCACGGGAATCTGCCTGCTGTCAGTCATGCATCACCTCCACCGTCTCAAACCTCCAACCCGATACCGATCAGCGCAATGATCACCGGGTAGGTCCAGACCAGCCGCACCATGTCCTCGGTGCGATAACGCGGAAACAGGAAGGCGATCGACATGGGTATGGCCACCACCGCGAAGATCTTGGGCAGGAAGGTCAGCCAGTTCTCGCCGCCACCCAGGAACATGATCGTGTAGAGCACACCGGCGGTATAGAACTGGAAGCTCTGCATCACGAACAGGCCGCCCAGGAACTTGCCCCCCATCTCCACCATCGGTCCGGTGGCGATCTCGGCGGGCGCCACGTAGATCTCGAACGGCTGCTTGCCGAGCATGGCCTGCAGGCCGAACAGGCCGGCAATGGCCAGAAACGGGTTCTGGACGATACCCCAGCTCTCGAAGCCCCCCGCCTGCTGAACGTTCACCACCTCCATGAGGTTGGCGCTCTGGTACATCCAGGCGGCGCCGAACACGACAAGCATGAAGGGGATGTCGTAGGCCAACATGGCGGTGAGCGCCCGGGAGATACCGATGGAGCCGTTGGGATTGGCGCATTGGCTCACGCCCAGGGCCAGGCCCAGGGAGGGCACCATCATCAGGTACGTCAGCGTGATCAGGCCGCCCTTCTCCGCCAACCCGGGCATACCGGGTACCGGTACAAACAATTCGACAGCCACGTAACCGCCCACGGCCACCATGATGCCGATCTCGTGCACGAGCCCGTGGGACACCTGGGTGCGCTTGGAATAGAGCTTGCCGATGTCATACAGGGGCTGGAAGAACGGCGGCCCCACCCGGCGCTGCAGCTTGGCACCGATGCGCCGCATCATGAGCACCATGAAAACGCCGGTGACGAAGGCCACCAGGGGCATGAGAACGAACTCAAGCAACAGAAACTGCATATCCATCATCGGCCCACCCCACCCTCGGCCCACCAAGCGGCGACAAGCGCCGCGACCACCACCATGGCCAGCAGGGGTGGCATGGAGCGGAAGAAACCGTGCGCCCCGGCCCCGAGCCAGTTCACAAAGGCGACGAGGCCCGACTCCAGCCGGGCAAAGGTGTGGCGGTACCAGCCGCCGATCAGGTGCATCAGGCCTGCGTAGAAATTGTCACTGTAGTGATACCGGTTGGCCGCGGTGAGGAAATGGCCACCCGCATAGTTGTCGAGCGGGTTCACCCGGTGACTGCGCCCCCCCAGCATGAACAACAGCGCACCCACGCCGATGCCGTAGAGCAGCGCCGCGCCCACCCAGAGCATGTCCAGTCCCTCGGGACCACCCAGCTCGTACTGGACCATCGGCAGCCCGAGCGTGGCCTGTGCGGCCGCGACCCAGTCCAGAACCAGCCCGGGCATGATGCCGGTGGCCAGAATGATCCCCGACAGAACCATCATGGGAAGGACCATGGTCCAAGGTGCCTCGGAGACCGATTCGTGCTCCAGGCGCAGGGAGCCCAGAAACATGTTGTGGATGAGTTTGAACACCGAAAGGATGGTGCCCAGGGTACCCACCACGGTACCGATGAACAGCAACGGCTCGCCCTCGCGCACCAGGGTGACGTACACCATCCACTTCGACACGAAACCATTCATGGGCGGCAAACCGGCCAGACCGATGATGCCGAACAACAGCGCGAGAAAGCTCAACGGCATACGCGCCACCAGCCCGCCCAAGCGGTTCAGGTCAGCCGTGCCGGTACGGTGCACCACGGAGAACACGGCAAGCAGCAACACCGCCTGGCACATCGCGTAGTTGAACACGTGCAGCAGGCCACCGGCTGAGCCGACCGCGGTGCCCGTGACCAAGCCCAACAGCATGTAACCGCCCTGCCCGATCCCATGCCAGGCCAACAGGTAGCGCGCATCGTTCTGTTTGAGGGCGGTGTAGGTGGGCAGGATGATGGTGAACACAGCCACCCAGGCAATCAGGTCGCGGGCATCAAGGACCTCGCCGAAGACATTCAGATCCGCGACCCGTGTGAGCCCGATCAACTGCACCAGCACCACGGCCAGGGCATAGAGCCCCATGCGCGCCGAAATGGCGCCCAGGAATGCGGTGCCGGGGCCCGGCGTTTCGGCGTAGGCCCGCGCCTGCCAAAGATGGAACGGCAGCACCGCCATCTTGATACCGAAGGCCACGCCCACCAGGAACACCAACAGGGCCAGCGTCGTCGCGGACAGCCCCGGGACGGCGGCGGCGAACGCCGCATAACCCAAGCCCCCGGCGTGATGATTGATAACAACCAGGGCCGCCAGCAGAGCCATGGCCCCGGCGGTCGCGTAGGTGATGTACTTGAGCGCACCGTCACGATCAGCCGGGCGCGCCAGGACCATCATCACGAAACTGGCCCAGCTGACCATCTCCCAGCCGATGAACAGGCTCAGGAAATCCGCGCTGCCCAGCAAGACCAGCATGGCGAACAGGTTCGCGGCCAGGGCCAGGTGCACCAGGCCCGGCGCGCCACCCGCCTTCTGGAAGCCGCGCCCCCAACCGCCGCTGGCATACACACCGGCCGCCAGGGCAGCGATCAGGGTGATGAGGGCAAAGAAGGCGCTGAGCGCGTCATAACGCCACCCCATGGAATGGCCGAGAACGTTGAAGCGATACACCGACTCGGCGACGGCACCGTCAAGAAGCGCCGGGGACAGCCCCCAAAGCAGGTAAAGCTGTACGCCGTAGGATGCGGTGGCCAGCCAGGCGGTAATCCTCAGGTTGAGCCCGCCCAGGGTCACCACCACGGTCAGGAACGAGACCATGAGCAGCAGGTCCAGGCCGACGACTGAGCCGTTGCCGGTAAGCGTCAACGCGGTGAGTCCGAGACCGTCCATCAGCGCGCGCGCTCCTCAACGGCATCGGAAGCCACCGTTGTCACATAACCGGCGGCATCGGCGCTTTGCCCGGCCAGGGTCTGGATGTAATCCCCCAGGGGCGCAATTGCCAGGGTACCGACCACCAGAACGCCCGCCAGGGCACTGCTGGTCGCAAGGTTCAGGACGCCATGCCGCGGCGGCCGGGGCTTGGATGCGGGTTTGAACATACGTACGGCAACGGTGAAAAGGTAATTGGCTTCAACCACCGTCGCCCCGAGAAATACCAGCAGGGCAAACAGGTGCCACGCCGACTCCTGGGCGACCAGACCCTGGGCGAGTGACAACTTGGCCCAGAACCCCGGCAGTGGTGGGACCCCGACCAGGGAAAGGGCGAACAAGACAAATACCAACCCTGCCCATAGCGAGCCAGCCCCCTGGCGTGCCTCACCTTCGAGCGCGGTTAGCGCACCACCCCAGTGCTCCGCCAACAGAAACAGCCCGGGCTTGATCACGAGGTGATGAAGCGCAATCGCAATACCCGCGAACACCCCGACATCCCCCGGCAACGAGAACGCCACGAACACCAGCCCCAACTGGCCGATGGACGACCACGCCAACATGCGTGCCATGTCCCGCGCGCGGTAGGCGGCCAACTCGCCAAAAATGATGCCGAGGACGCCAAGCGCCAGAAGCAGTTGACGTGCCTCCTCACCCGGGAAGGCCAGGATCAACACCCGAATGATGGCCAGCACCGCCACCTTGGAAATCACTCCGGCGAGCAAGGCCGTGATTCGCCGTGGCGCCGTAGAGTAGACCTCCGGAACCCAGGTATTGACGGGGAACAATTCAGCCTTGACCCCAAGCCCCAATGCGATCAGAGCGAAGGCGGTCAAACCGATGGCGGAATCGAGTTTCCCTGTGAGCAAGCCGAGGTGGGCAATATTGAGGGTGCCGGTGTGGGTGTAGATCAGGGCCACCCCTGTCAGGGCAAGCACGCTACCGAGGCCACTGATCATGAGATACCGGAAACCGGCGACGTAACCCGCCCCGGTGCCGCGAACGGCAACCAGGCCAAAAGACGCAACGGACACCAGTTCGTAAAAAACGTACATGTTGAACAGGTCGCCGGACAGGGCCAGGCCCACCGACGCGCCGATGAGCAGCAGGGTCAGCGCGTGCTCACGAATGCCGTCGCTATCGTCACCCGTATGGATGCTGGGCCACAGCAACAATCCCATGATCACCACCAGGGTGGCGAACAGCAGGGACATGCCGTCCACGTAGAAATTGATACCCAGGGGCGGCGCGAAGCCCCCCAGGGCCACCGAGAACGGCTGTCCATCCCAGTGGGAACCGATATGCAGAAGGACGACCAGACACCCGGCCAGGACGGCCGGCCCCGCGATACGTGCCATGGGCCGGAAGATGCGGTTCAGAGTCGGCAACAGAAAAGCGGCCAGCAGGGGGAGGACCACCGGCAAAGCCATGGCGTGGCCCATCACACCCATATCGGCATTCATTATGGCGGAGGCACTCATGAGCGCCCCCCGGACAAACCGATCTGCTCTGGCCCTGTTCCGGCCGGATCACCGGCCGCGGGCAGCGGGCGTTCACCCGCCGGGCCTTCCTGATCGAGCACATCAAGACCCGCCGCCAGGTCCACGTCTCGATCCATGTGCCCCTTGAGAACCGTCATGTCGAGGCTGCCATAGGTTTCACGAATCCGGATCACAAACGCGAGCGCCAGGGCCTGCACCCCCACCCCGATCACAATCGCCGTCAGCACCATGGCCTGGGGAACCGGGTCCACCATGGGAACATTGGGGACGCCACCGGTGACGATGGGGGCAACCGCATCCCAGCGGAAACCGGCAATCACCAGCAACAGGTTCGCACCTGCCTCGGCAATTGCCAGAGCGATGACCATGCGGAACAGGTGGCGGGAAAGAAGCAGGCCGGCGATCCCGATCACCAGCAGTCCGATCGCGCCGAAATACAAAACCATCGCCGGATCGGGCCCTACCATCAGTGTCTGGGCATCAGGAAGAGAGAACGCCAGTTCCATCAGTCAGCGTCTCCCGTGACCGGTGCATCCAGCGCGAGATGCGCCAACAATCCGGCCAATTCCGCCCCCACCTTGAGCCCCAGCGCAAGATACAGCCACGGCAGGGTCCCGGCGGACAGCAGGCCGCCCATGATTCCCTTATCGAGGAAAGGCTGCATAAAGGCGTGGCCGTACCAGAGTCCCAGCAGGCCGATCACGATGAACGCCGCCCCCGCCGTGCCTTCGATCAGGCCGATAAGCCCATGTCTGGGCAACGAGGAAGGACGGGCCAACACGGGGACAAAAAACGCGGCCGCGAGGATCACTCCCCCCTGGAACCCCCCGCCAGGCGTCAGATGGCCGTGCACAATGATGTACGCCCCCACCATCAACAGCAGGGGGAACAGCAGGTCAGCCCCGGTCTTGAGTACATCGCCTCCGGGCGCATTGACCACGGCGCGGGATACCTCACGACGGCCGAGCACCAGGCCCGCTGCCGTTGCGGCGCTGAACAAAATCGCAATCTCCCCAAGGGTGTCAATGCCGCGGTAGCCGAGCACGACCGAGGTCACGACGTTGGCCGCTCCGGTCTCCGCGGGCGCCTGCATGGCGATGGTGCCACCGACAATCATCGGGGCCTCGGCAAAGGGAAAGACCACGAACAGGGATATCAGGAAGAAACCCAGTCCCAATATGAAGAGCAGCGAGGCGAGACGCGTCACGGCAGTTCCCTCCGCGTCGCGGTGCGCTGAGCAACCGAACCGGCGCCCTCATCAAGGCGGGCAAGCCCCAGCCGCCGCAGGGCCAAAGCAAGGA
Organism: Gammaproteobacteria bacterium; assembly: GCA_049604295.1. Lineage (GTDB taxonomy): Bacteria > Pseudomonadota > Gammaproteobacteria > JACKNK01 > JACKNK01 > JBMYTL01. The sequence continues at coordinate 65,135 of JBMYTL010000006.1, read as the reverse complement.
TGACGCCGCTCAACCCGGCACCCACGGCGGCCTCGGTCATGGCCACATCCGGTGCGCGTAACACCACGAACAGCACCGACAGCCCCAGAGACACAATCGACACGGAAGCAACGGCGGCCAGATGCGAACGCAGCAGGAGAGCAGCCAGGCCACCTCCCAACATGATGACCACGATGGCGAGCAGGAACCAGGTCATGGTTTGCTCTCCCCGGTGACGGATTCCAACCCGGTCGCCTGTTCGGCTCGCCGCGCGGGTCGTTGCCAGGGCCGCAATCCGGCGCGGTACAGGGTGCGGGCGATGGTCGATGACCCGACCGGGTTGGTGAACAGGATCAAACCGGCGAGCACCAGCAGCTTGGCCCACCAATCGGGATTCAGAAGCCCGACGCCAAGGATGATGCACAAGGCACCGAGTGTTGCCGCCTTGGTCCCGGCCTGTATGCGGTTGTAGGCATCCGGCATGCGCACCAGGCCCAGGGCGCCAAGAAAACTGATAACGGCGCCGACAAGCAGCAGCAGGTCCGCAGCGAGCCTCATGGACGTTCCTCCCGGGAGGCCGATTCATCGCGCGCGTCGGTCTGCGCATCCATGGCCCTTGCCAGGGCAACAATCCCCACGAACGCGAGCGTCACGTAGAGCAGGGCCACATCCAGGTAGAGGCCGCTTTCCAGGAGGGCGGCCAATCCGACGATGGCGGTTGTCACGAGAATCGAGAGCGTATCCGCGGCCACGATGCGGTCTGCCGCACCGGGCCCCGCCAACAAGCGTGCAAGCGTCAGGAACAGGGCCAGAACCATGAAAATCATGGCGATAAGCTCCATCCCGGTCAGGCCCTGGATTACCTCACCCGTCGCCAAATCAAACACGGATGAATCCGTCACTTCAGGAACCCCCCGATAGCCTGCTCAAACCGTCCGAATACCTTGCGGGTCATGGCGTCGTGATCCAGGGATTCAGGGCAGTACACGCAGTGCACCAACAGGCGCTCACCGTCCAGATCGACGGTCAGCGTTCCCGGGGTCAGAGTGATGCTGTTGGCGAGCAGCATGCGACCGAGGGGCGATTGCAGGCGGGTGGTCAACTCGACCACGGCGGGGTCGATGGGCAGCGATGGACGGATCACGCGCAGCGCCAGGTCCACGTTGGCGCGGATCAGGGCGAGCAGGAAATGGAACAGGTACACGAGCAGATGGACAGGCGCGGTCAGACGTGTGCGCACCCCCGCGAAGATGACCAGATGCCGACGGGAGACCAGGGTCACCAGGGCCGACACCACCGCACCGGCCACGGCCTCTTCCAAGGCGCGGCTGTCCGCCAGCAACATCCAGAACAACCACAGGACGAGGAACACCAGGGTGTAGTGCGCCAATGTCAGTCGCGGCTCAGCCGATTCGGCGGACAAGGAGGCCTCCTGAAGAGAACAGGGAGAGATCGGTCAGGGTGGAATCAGACACGTTGGAGTCGGACAGGGTGTACGTGGACATCAGGGCGGTACGGAACAGGATGAACGGCACCCTACACAGGAGCCGGATTATCGGCAGCCGTTAACGATGCAACGGTTAACTTCGCTCAACGATGGCGCGTGCGTAACGAAAGTTTCACACGCCATTGAGGACGGTCCTTGCAGGGGGCGGGCCGATTTTCTCCGCAGCTTCGTTTTGCACAGCTTCAAGCACAGCTTTCCCAGGGAAAATCAGGGACTTCCGCAGGCATGGGGTTTTCCCGGACAAGGTGGTCCGTGCCACGCCACCCGATGCACGGGACAGGCCCGAACACCCCATCGCACCACGATCAGGCGGGCTTCAGAGGAAACGCACCAACACGGTTCCTGTCCCGCTTCCCCGCGCGCGCCCTCTCACGTCGGCCCCGAAAGAAGGCACGCAACTGTTCGGCGGCCGCATCGGCGAGCACGCCACCCGTCACCTCGATCCGGTGGTTGTGACTGGGCTCACCCGCCAGGTCAAACGCCCCCCCCAGGGCCCCCGTCTTGGGGTCGTGGGCGGCGAACACGACCCGTGCCACGCGCGCATGGATCATGGCACCGACGCACATCGGACAGGGCTCCAGGGTCACGTACATCACCGAACCGCCGAGTCTGTAGTTGGCGACGGCCCGCCCGGCCCGCCTCAATACCTGGATCTCGGCGTGGGCGGTGGGATCGTGGGCAGCGATGGGCCGGTTCCAACCCTCGGCGAGAACCTCGCCATCCTGAACCAACAGGGCACCGACGGGCACCTCACCCTCCTCGGCCGCCCGCGCGGCCAACGTGAGGGCACGGGCCATGAACGCGCGGTCCGTACTGTCATCCGGCTTGGTCATGGGCCCAATGTACCACCCGGCGGCCGCGCCGGGCCGACACGGTCTCAGCGGTACTTCGCTGCCGAAATGAACTCCGAAAAGGTCTCGCACCAGACGATCACACTGCTGTAGTCGGCGGGGTCCACATCACCCGTCACCGGCACCACGAAGTTCTCGAAGGTCTTCACATCACCTACCCGCACCATACGGGCCTTCTCACGCAGGAAGTCCGCCTCGGTCTCCACGAACACCGGCGACAGGTAGAGCTTGTAATCGGGGCCCGGGGCGACTGCCCCGTCGAGACTCACGAACCGCGGCCCCACGAGGACCGTTCCCTCGCCCCAGTGGAAGACATCACTGCCCGCCAGATCGCGCCGGAACTCACCTTTGAACCGGGCCTGGGCTGCCGCGGCCTCCATCGCGGCGGCCTCCGGGGGTTGTGGTGCCGTGAGTATGGGCAGGGCGTAAATACCCAGGGCGAACCCCAAGGCCAGGGCGCCACCATGGGTGAACAGAAGAAGGAGCCATTTCATCGTGTTTGTCCGCTGTCGCTGCGATTGCCATCCCACCATGAGACCCGCTCACGGCCGCCGCGCTTTCATCAGCGCTGCATAGTCGCGTTTCAGAGGGTGCCATCGGGGCGCCCCTGGGTCGCCCCTGTGT
>JBMYTL010000006.1:0-62074 GCA_049604295.1 Gammaproteobacteria bacterium | reverse complement strand
CGTCCCCTGTGTCGTCCCCTGTGTCGTCCCCTGTGTCGTCCCCTGTGTCGTCCCCTGTGTCGTCCCCGGGGTCGCCCACCGCGCCAGTGCGAAACGCCCTGTTACAAACCGCCCCTCACCCTTCGAAGCCGTGCTCCATCTCCGGCAACGTCATGGCCATGCGCAGTTCGGCGGTCGAGGCATTGCACCCGCTCATCTGCAGGACGACCTTCTTCCCCGCCAACCGCTCGCGCAGCTTGATCGCGGCGCGCAGCGGGGCCGCTCCCGCACCTTCCAGCAGCTGGTGGGTGTAATACATGCCCAGGGCGATTCCCTCGTACAACTCGTGCTCGCTGAGCAGAACGAAATCACTCAAGGCGTGGTGGTATATCTCGAACGGCGTCCGGTACGCCGAACCCGTGGCGACACCGCCCGCGAACGTGCCGTTGGCTGCGCTCATGATCTTCTGAGATTTCCAGGACATACAGGCCGCCGGTGCTGCCTCAGCCTGCACGGCGATGATTTCGACCAGGGGGTGAAAGGCCTTGAGGACGGTGGCGGCCGCTGCTGCCTCACTCCCCGCCCCCACCGGTACGATCATCACGTCGATATCCGGGAGGTCCTTCATGATCTCCAGGAACTCGGTGCCTACACCATTGATCAGGTGGGGTTCGTCCGCCGGATGTGCGTAATACCACCCCCGCTCCTCGACCAGATCGTCCACCTGATTGGCGGCCTCCTCGAATGAGCCGCCGGCCTCGATGAGTTCGGCGCCGGCCTCGATGATTGCACGGTTCTTGGCGGGGTTGTTCCCCCGGGGCACCACCACCGCGGCGGGAATGCCTGACATGGCCGCGGCCGTGGCGATGGACAGACCATGGTTTCCGGTGGAGAAGGTCAACACCCCGGGCGTGCCACGCGCCTTCAGATGGTGCATGAGGTTGAGCCCCCCGCGGATCTTGAAACTGCCCGTGGGATTCTGGTGCTCGTGTTTGACGTAGACGTCGCCACCGATCAGCCGCGAAAGTCCCTCGTAGCGGTGTAGCAGCGTGGGTCGGAGGTGAAGATTCACAACCTCCCGGGCTTTCATGACCTCATCGAGGCCGATGGGAAATTCTTTCGGATCCATGGTTTCAGTGTGGTGCCGGATCGTTGAACTGGAAAGGGAAATCGCGCCGCTATCGCCTCCTGTGCCCGGTCCGATCAAAAAGCCGCCGCTTCCACCTGCAGGTAGACATGGGATATGTCGCGCTTGAGCTTCTCACGCAGCCCGGGGAAGTCCGCCTCGTAGGGCGCCAGCGCAACCCCCACGGTATCCACAAGCTCATACGCGGCCATGCCCTCGTCCACGCCGTTGGCAACCGCATCCCAGAACGCCTGCAACAAGGACCGCAGGCGTTCCAGTCCCGCCACGTCGGTAATCGAGCCATGCCCCGGGATGACCACTTTCGGATCCAGGGCACGCAATTCATCCAGCAGTTCGATCCAACGCGCCAGGTTGGAGTTGTTCGTCGATGGCATACGGTCTGAATAAACCACGTCGCCGCTGATCAGAACACGGTCATCAGGTAGCCAAAGCACCACGTCACCCGGTGAATGGCTGTCTCCCGACGGGAACAACACCAGGCGCTTGCCGCCCAGAGTCAGCTCGGTACGCTCATCCAGTGCCGTGTCCGGCGGCACGATCTCGCCCGACCCGGTGATACCGCCGGTCATGCGATCGAACAACTCGATCCAGGTCTGGCCCTCGGACGCCACCGTCCGCGTTACCTTGCCGGTCGAGTAGATGGCCTCCACCGTGTCCTTGAACACGGCATTCCCCAGCCAATGGTCACCATGGGCGTGGGAGTTGACGATCCAGCGCACCGGCTGGTCGGTCACGGACGCGATGGTCTGTTTCAAGGCGTGCCCGATCGCTATGGAACTGCCCGTATCGAACAGCAGCACACCGCCTTCCGTCACAACGAAGGCGCTGTTGGAATTCCAGCCTCGGTTTTGCGGATTCGGCAGTGCACGTGACGGCGTGATGACGGCGTAGACACCGGGCGACACCTCGTCCGCGCTCATGGGAAACGGCTCCGCCGCCAGGGAGTGCCCGGCGGGCAGGAGCGATAAAAGGGCCAGGAATACAAACCCGCGTAGTGCCATTTTCAGCATCTCAGCTCTCCACCGTCCGGTTTGTTCGTGTTGTTGTCGTGACGCTCAGGGCGAATCTACGCCCTTAGCCCGAATTTCTCACCGCCATCGTGACCCGGCCCGGGACGTTTCATCACGGGGTGCGGATGCATCAGCCACAATTTTCAAGCCCGGCCCCGACGGGCTATTCCAGCTGGCGGCCGCGCCATCATGGGCCTATCGCTTACACGGGAATACACCATGGGACGCATCAAGCTGGAGTTCGAAAATGAGCAGGGTCACGGCCTCGCCGGATTACTGGAGACCCCACCGGATGGGGTGCCCATCGCCCGCTATGCCCTGTTTGCCCATTGCTTCACCTGCGGCAAGGATGTAGCCGCCGCCTCGCGGATCAGCCGCGCCCTGGCCGCGCGCGGAATCGCCGTACTGCGCTTCGATTTCACCGGACTGGGGAACAGCGATGGCGACTTCGCCAACACCAACTTCTCGTCCAATGTTCAGGATCTGCTCGCGGCGGCGCGCGCCCTCGAGCGTGACTACCAGGCCCCCGCACTGCTCATCGGCCACAGCCTCGGCGGGGCCGCGGTTCTCGCCGCTGCGCCACAACTGGAATCGGTCAAAGCGGTAAGCACGATCGGCGCCCCCGCCACGGCCAGCCACGTGACCCACCTGTTTGGCAATCACATCGAAGAACTGGAAGCCCAGGGCGAAGCCGAGATACGCATCGGCAGCCGTACATTCTGGGTGCGCAAACAGTTTTTGGATGACCTCGATCGTTACGCCGACGCTGAGCATATCGGCGACTTGCGGCGCCCCCTGCTGGTGTTCCATTCACCGGTGGACACCATCGTGAACATCAGCGAGGCCGCCACCATCTACCAGGCCGCCAAACACCCGAAGAGTTTCATATCACTGGACGACGCCGACCACCTGCTCAGCGACCGCGACGATGCGGAGTACGTGGCCGAGACCCTGGTGGCCTGGGCCAGTCGCTATCTGGATATCCGCGACCATGGCTTCGAACGCAGTTACGGCACCGCCCCCGAGGTGGCCGACGGCGAGGTGTTGATCAGCGAACTGGACAGGCGGTTCCTGCGCGGCCTGTTCAGCAACCGCCACCAGTGGATGTCCGACGAACCGAAGTCCCTCGGCGGCTCCGACCTCGGCCCGACGCCCTACGATCTTCTGCTCATGGCACTGGGCGCCTGCACCTCCATGACCCTGCGCATGTACGCCAACCACAAGAAACTCCCGGTGGATGATATCCAGGTAAGTCTCAGCCACGAGCGCATCCACGCGGAGGACTGCGATGGTTGCGCGCAAGCAGATGTGCGCGCTGATGCCCGGGGGGATCGCAAGATCGAACGCATCACCCGGCGGATCAAGGTCGACGGTGCGCTCAGCCCCGAACAACGCGCCCGCCTGATTGAGATGGCCGACCGCTGCCCGGTGCATCGCACCCTGGGGAGCGATCCGGAGATCGTCACCGCCCCCTGGAATTCCGGTTCAGGGCGTTGAGGTTCAGAAAGCGTTCGACCTCCCCGGCGAGCACACCGACGCCATCCGTCGCGGGCACCGATATCCGGTCGTCCATGGAGCGCAGCCAGGTCATCTGCCGCTTGGCCAGTTGCCGCGTGGCGGTGATCCCCAGTTCGACCATGCGGTCCCGCTCATGGGTGCCATCCAGATACTCCCAGACCTGTCGATAACCCACCGCGCGCATGGAAGGCAGGTCTGGATGCAGGTCCGCACGGGCGCGCAGGGTGCGCACCTCATCCTCGAACCCCTGTTCCAGCATCTGCTGGAAACGCACGGCGATCCGCTCACGCAGCGTCTCCCGGGGTGTCTGATCCAGGGCCAGCTTCAGCACCCGGTAGGGAAAGGGCGTGTCACGGCCCTGCTCGTGCAGGTCCGAGAGCGGACGACCGGTGATTTCGAACACCTCGAGGGCCCGCTGGATGCGTTGCGGATCATTGGGATGAATGCGTGCGGCCGATCGTGGATCGACCTCCGCCAACCGCTCATGCAGGGCCTTCAGGCCGTATTGTTCCTTCAGCACCTCGAGCCGCGCACGCACAGCCGGATCGGCACGCGGCATCTCGGCCATGCCCTGAAAAAGGGCCTTGTAGTAGAGCATTGTCCCGCCAACCAGAAAGGGCACCCTCCCCGCCGCGGTGATGGCGGCCATCGCGGCCAGGGCGTCGGCGCTGAAACGTGCCGCCGAATAGGGCTCGGCCGGGTCGAGGACATCCACCAGCCGATGCGGTGCCTGGTTCAGTTCCTGACGCGAGGGTTTGGCGGTTCCGATATCCATACCCCGGTACACCAGGGCCGAATCCACGCTGATGATCTCAAGGGGAAAGCGTCGCACCAGTTCCAGGGCAAGGGCGGTTTTGCCCGCCGCCGTAGGCCCCATGAGGGCAATGGCGGGAGACCGCTGATCGGCGGACCCGGTAATCACGTCCCGGACCACCGCCCCAGACCGGGGGCACAGCCACGAGCGCTCCCAAAGGCAATCAAAGCACGCCCGGAACGCGGGCATCCAACGCGCCAACACGATTGAAATCCCGAGTGCATACCCGCCCTCACCTGCCGCGCAGAAACAGCTTGTCCAGGGCGGTCATATCCAGATGTACCCACGTGGGGCGGCCATGATTGCACTGGCCCGAGCGCTCCGTGCGTTCCATATCGCGGAGCAGGGCGTTCATCTCAGGAAGTGTCATCCGCCGGTTTGCACGCACCGATCCGTGGCAGGCCATGGACGAAAGAATCTCATTACGCATTTCCTCGATGCGGGTACTGGACCCGTGCTCCATCAGGTCAGCAAGCACATCCCTCAACAACTGGGCAGCGTCGGACTCACGCAACATGCCGGGCACCTGGCGAACCACCAGGCTCTCCGGGCCGTTACGGCCCACCTCCATACCCAGTTGGGCGAAGAAATCCTCCCGTTCCTCGGCCAGGTCCGCCTCCCGTTCACTGACATTGACCGCCACGGGCACCAGCAGCGGCTGGGCCTTCACGCCCTCGCCATCCATCGCAGTCTTGAGGCGCTCATAGGTGATGCGCTCATGGGCGGCATGCATGTCCACCACGATCAGTCCCGAGGCGTTCTGGGCCAGGATGAACACCCCATGCAGCTGGGCAAGGGCAAAGCCCAGGGGCGGCATGTCACCTTCATCGGCATGGGCCGGAACCTGCGCCGGAGCCGCTGAAGACGGCATTGGCAACGGCCCACCCGTTGCCGGGACAGGGCCGCGGTCAGCCCCATGAAGCCGACCGTAGGCAGCCATCTGGTCACGCACGCCCAGGGACATTGGGGTCTGTCGACCGCCCCAGGGTGTACTCCCCCCGCCCATGCGACCCGCCACGGCGGCTGCCGACGCACTCGCTGTGGCGTCAGTCACCGCGGCATCCGGCTCGCCCTGCTCAGAGCGGGAGTCAACGCCCGCGCGGGTATCGGCCAACACCCGGTGCAGGCTGCTGAACAGAAAGTCATGAACCGTGCGTGCGTTCCTGAACCGAACCTCGTGCTTGGCCGGATGGGCGTTCACATCAACCTCGCGCGGGTCCATGTCGAGGAACAGTACATAGGCGGGGTGCCTACCGTGGTAAAGCACATCCTGGTAGGACTGTCGCACGGCGTGGGTGACAAGCTTGTCGCGAACCGCGCGACGATTGACGAAGAAGAACTGCTGATCCGCCTGGCTGCGCGAGAAGGTGGGTAGGCCCACCCAGCCCCACAGCTTCAACCCCGGCCCCTCCTGCTCCAAGAACAGGCATTGTTCGAGGAAGCCCTTGCCCATGAGTGCCGCCACCCGACGTTCCTGCTCCAGACGTTCGAGGCCGGAACGGGCCTGCCAACTGACCTTGCCGTTATGCCGCAGGGTGATGGTGACATCGAAATGACTGAGCGCAATGCGTCGAACCACGTCCTCAAGGTGATTGAACTCGGTCTTTTCCGTGCGCAGGAACTTGCGACGTGCCGGGACGTTGAAGAACAGGTCACGGACCTCCACGGTTGTCCCCCGCGGGTGCGCGGCAGGCGTGGCTTCATCGAATTCGCGGCTCCCGTCGCCACGCAGTTCCCAGGCATCACCGCCGTCGCAGGAGGTCAGTCGCAAGCGCGAGACGGATGCAATGGACGGGAGTGCCTCGCCCCTGAACCCGAGGGTCGCCACGGCCTCAAGGTCGTCGAGGTTGCTGATCTTGCTGGTGGCGTGGCGCGACAACGCCAGGGGCAGCTCGGCCTTACCGATTCCAACGCCGTCGTCGCGAATACGGATCAGGCGTATGCCGCCGCCCTCAATGTCCAGATCGATACGCGAGGCACCGGCATCGATACTGTTTTCAAGCAGCTCCTTGACCACGGAAGCCGGTCGCTCCACCACCTCGCCCGCGGCGATCTGGTTGACGAGCTGGTCCGGAAGCTGGCGAATGGGCATGGGCAGGCTGAACAGGCGGCGGGCGAAAGGCCGCATTTAGCCATGGATGGAAGTCGATGAGTACCGGGTTACACGATCAGGGCGCACGGCAGCCGTGCGTGCCCCGGAGCCGGTGCGGGGGCCACGGGTCCGGGAATCCGCCAGCGGTTCATCCCCTGGCGCAGGATGCCGAGCGGGCGATCCAGTAATCGATGCTCAGGTAGCGGCCTCCACCGATGAAAAACAGCACCAGGAGCATGATGAAGTAGGTGGCCGCGAACTCGATGCCGTTGTTGAGGATGACGAATTCTCCGCTTCCGGTCAGCCAATCGTAGTTACCGTGCTGTTGCAGCAACGATTGGGCGGCGCTGAGGCGTTCAGCCGACTCAGGCGTCTCGGCGATGGCGGCCCAACCCTTGTCCCAGTGCACGGTAACCGCTGCCACGATCATGGTGATCATCAGCGGGATGGAAACCCAACGAACAGCCAGGCCAATGAGCAGGCAGATTGCACCGATCGTCTCGGTATAAGCGGCCAGGTACGCCATGAGCGTGGGGAAGGGCAGGCCCAAACCCCAGTCGGGGTTGCCGAACCAGGCGGCGGTGTCTTCGATGCCGGAGAGCTTTTTGGTGCCCGCCATCCACATCGGGAAGAACAGGTAGATCCGCAGTGCCAGGGGACCGAGGAAATCCAGGGACCGGGTGGCATCAAGCAGGTTCTGGGCCCAGCAGGCCAGGGAAACGACGGGGTTGCTCACAGTGTGTTCTCCTCGATCACGGGCAACGGGTTGTGCGTGTTTTCGGGGCGATCAACGCGCCGTACCGAGCAGGATTTCGCGCGCGCGCAGCTCGTTGAGCGTCTGGGCGGCACCCTGAACGACCACCTCGGGATTGGGATGCCCGAGCTCCTCGCTGATCCGAAGAGCCGCTTCGGTTCCGGTCAGGGAGGTTTCGCTGTCGAGCAACTCGAGCAATCGGTACGTGACGGGGTTGAGCTCCATGAAGCCGATCTGGTCATCACGCTGGCGGTGAACCACGAGATAGCTGGGTTGTCCCGGTGGCTCCGCGGGTTGGTAATCCGGGCCGATGTGGTGGACGTCGAAGTGAAATGCCATGGGCCAGGCCAGGTCGGAAACCACCGGGTGCCCCTCCATCAGGTCGCCGTTGGGATCGATGGCACCGGGTTCCTTGTCTTCATCGGCCACGTACAGGGCCAGCTCGGCCCACTCGTAATAGGCCAGTTCAAGAAGGAAGGGAGGATCTGACGGGTCGTTGCGCTCGTCGCGCAGGTAGGCGATGAACTCCTGGGCTATCTCCATGAACAACGGGGTCTGGCAGCGGTGCGTGCGCATGAAATCGCGCACCAGGGCGCTCCAACGCTCGTCGGAAGTAATCTTGCGGATCACCGGAAAATTCAGTGACAGGTGTGAATCGAAGCCGTTGTAGAACAGCTCGGCATAGAGGTTCATCCGCCGTGCCTCGATGCCGTCGGGCACGGGGTTGGCGTCCGGGTCGCGGATGTAGGCGGCGAACCGTGCCTGGACCTCCTGAAAGCCCGCCTGGCTGGCGACCGTATCAGGCGACATGGGCCCGCTCCCGGCCAAGGGCACGCTGTTGCGCGGCGGCGATCCGATCCACCTCCTTGAGCAATTCTTCAAGCGGCGGAATATTGAAATCGCGCTCGAGGAGTGTCGGAAACACACCAAACTGTTCGTAGGCCGAATCGAGCAGCTTCCATACCTCGGGAATGACATCCTCCCCATGGGTGTCCACGCGCAGGTCCTCGGCCTCGTAGAGGTGGCCCGCAATATGGGCGTAGAGAATGCGCTCGCCGGGGAGCCGGGCGAGATAATCGTGGGCGTCAAAGCCATGGTTGATGGCGTTGACGTAAATATTGTTCACATCCAGGTGCAGGCCACAGTCGGCCTCTTCCAGGACGGCATTGACGAACTCCACCTCGGCCATTTCGCTGGCGGGCGCGGCATAGGTGGAGACGTTCTCCATGCCGATGCGGCGCTCAAGGATGTCCTGCACGCGGCGGATTCGGTCCGCCACGTAGGTCACCGCCTCCTGCGAGTGCGGGATGGGCATCAGATCGTAGAGTTGTCCCGAGTCACCGCAGTAGGAGAGATGCTCGGTGTAGACCCGCACATCGTGCCGGTCGAGAAAAGTCTTGAGTTGCTTGAGAAAGTCCTCGTCCAGGGGCGCAGGGCCACCGATGGAGAGCGACAGTCCGTGGCAGACCACGGGAAAGCGTTCACTGAATTCACGGAATTTGCGGCCGCGGACGCCACCGACCCCCATCCAGTTTTCCGGCGCGACCTCCAGGAAGTCGACCTGTGCCGGCGGCTGGTCGATGTACTGTTCCCAGAACTCCGTGCGCAGGCCCAAACCGGCGCCTTCCACGGGGAATCGTCCATAGGGACTGCTCGCTGAGCTCATGAGGCCTCCGTCGCGGGGTGATGAGGGAAACCGGCCCCGGGTTCAACCGGGGCCGGTGGTGCTCTGAGCGCGCGCATCGGTATAAGCCGAACAGACACACATCAGAGCCTTACGGACATGGGAGTCCGTATGGCGGTGTTACTTGGAACCACCGCACTTGCCGGAGCCACATTTGCCTTCAGACTTCTTCTCGCCGCCGCACTTACCGGCGCCACACTTGCCTTCGGACGTCTTCTCGCCGCCGCACTTGCCAGCGCCGCACTTGGCCTCTTCAGACTTCTTCTCGCCGCCGCACTTGCCAGCGCCGCACTTGGCCTCTTCGGACTTCTTCTCGCCGCCGCACTTGCCAGAGCCGCACTTGCCCTCGTGGGAACCGGCGACCTGCATGTAGCCGGAATCAAGGGCCTGCATGCCGAAGGGGTTGGTATCGGCCATGGCGGTCGTGGTCACGGAAGCGGCGAACAGGGCGCCAACGGCGGCAACAACAGGCTTGATGGACTTCTTGGACATTTCGATTTCTCCTCGATGGAGTTGCGCTTGCTAAAAAAACCGGCACCAGGCGAAAGCTCAGGGAACTGTCGGTTGGTCGAGCCATGCCCTTCGCATGCCAGTCAATGGTTTTCTTCCCCGGGGGGAAGGAATCTTGCGTTCCGTCGTACGCGGATCCGCAAATACAGAGGCGTATTCCGGAGAAGTGAATCCTCTCCACTGAACGCCTTCATTCTCGTTTACGGACCCGTTGGCGATCTGGATGCAGCCAAACTGCATTTTTTCCACCATCGTGTACCGACACCCCTTAAGACCCGGGGTCACGCGAAGTTCTTTCACGCGTTTGAGAATTATTTTCGACATCCGTGCCTCGATTCAGGTTTCAGCGACTGCCGGGCCGCAACGTCTGGGCCAGGGCACGCAGCCGGGCGGGATCGCTCAACCCGGAAACGGTCGCGTCCTTGTTCATCCACATGCCGATCACACGCCCCGTATAGGGAATGGCACCGGTGGGCAGTCCACTGGGTGAGCCGCCCTTGGGTTCGATGCTCACGGCCAGGGTGCCACCATCAAGCGCTTTCGCGAGCGCATCGGGCACCTCAAAGTAGCCACGCCCACTCGCGGGCATAAGCCCGAGGGATCGGGGCGGCTCATCCCCGGCAACCAACCAGAGCTCACCATCCCGGTCAGGCGGGACCTCGGGTTTTCCAATCACCTCGACGACGCTGCGTCGCGACCCCGGGTCACTGCATACGAGGAATTGCCCGCGCGCCTCGGCATCGGCCAACACCGCGACCTGCATCGGGGGAGGCTCCTGGGATACAGGCACACCCCGCTGTGCGGGATCGAACCCGAATCTTGGCCCGAAAACCACCAAAGCGACCAACAGAACAGAGAACACGGTGGCCAGCCCGGCCCACCAGGCCAACAAGGGCGACCGTGCGTTGCTGGAAGCGGAACGCACCCGCGTGCGGGTGATCGAGGCCAGAACAGCGGCACGCAGGTGCTCCGGCGGCGGCACCGGGGCACCCGCCTCGTGCAAACCGCTCAAGCGGTTTTCCCATCCGGCCACCTCGGTACGCAGGGCCGGGCGGTAACGCATCAGTGACTCGAAGCGGCGCCGCGCGGAACCGCGCATGACGCCAAGCACGTAGCGTCCCGCCAAGCGGTCGGTGAGCTCTGGGTGGTCCAGCTTCATGGCTCAATGCACCCTTTCAGGCGCTCCATTCCCCGCCGGATCCAGCTCTTGACCGTGCCCAGCGGTGTATCCAGTTGTGTTGCCAGCTCGTCATGGGTCATTCCCCGGTAAAAGCACAAGACAATGCACTGCCGCGGCCCATCGCCGAGAGCCTTGAGACAGTCCTTGAGCCGCTCCGCGGCCACGCCTGCCCCCAGGGTATCCAGGGGCCCCATACCGTTCGGATCCTCAGGCTCGATGTCCATGGACTCGTGCGGTGCGGCGTTGACGGGCCTACGCAGGTGATCAAGGGAGCGGTAGCGTGCGATAGCCGTCATCCAGGTCAGCGGCGATCCGCGTCCCGCACGGTAATCACCAGCGTGGTCCCAGATACGCAGCATGGTCTCCTGGAGAACATCGCCCGCAAGATCCTCTCGTCGAACAATACGCAGGATCACGCCGTATAGATGCGCGGATGCGGCGTCATATAACGCGGCAAATGCTTTCTGGTCCTTCAAGGCACAGCGGGCGAGAAGGTCCTGGTACCCGGCGGCGTCCATCACCCCATCACCTCCGCCCGATGTCCATTCGCGGCTGTTGGTACACAGATCCGGGGTATGCCACCCTCAATCCCACCATCGACTCCATCATTGACCCTCAAACCCCCCATGACCGCCCTCCCCGACCGCGAAGCGCAAATCGTGCAGACCCATGCCCAGCTGATCGTCGCCGTGGTACGCGCCTGCCAGAACCCGGATCTGAGACCGGGTCTGGAGCATCCGCTGAAGGTCTCCGAACAGAATGGCTGGACCGCGCTGGTCAAAGCCATACGCAGAATCCTTGAAGGGAGTCGCGACGCGGCGCTGGTGCGGGGACTTGACGAGGAAGACGCTGTCATTGTGTCAGCCATTCTGCGGGGCCTCGGCAATCCGGAAACCCTTCCCGATCCCATGAAACAAGCCGATGCATCCATGGCTGCCCCCGGACTCGCTCAGATGATCGCCGCGGCAGGCCGCGGTAACACCCAGGCCCTGCGGATGCTCGCGGCGATGGGTGAGCAGATGACCCAGGCCGGTGGCGACATGGCCCGACTGTCGGGGCTCTTCCGGCGGCTGGTCAATGGCGAACGCGATGCCGACCGGCTGAGTGCGGGCATGGGCAAACAGGGCGAGGACCTGTTGCTCTCCATACTCACGGAGCTGGGCAAACTGGACACCCAGTAAAGCTCGGCTCAATTGTTGTCGCCATCCAGGGTGCGGCCCAGCAGTGACCCCTCGCCCTTGTCCTTGTTTCCCAGGGCCGCCGCGGCCTGGTAGATGCGATCAGCAAGGCGGGAGAACGGCAGGCTCTGCAGCCACACGGTACCGGTCCCGCTCAGGGTCGCGAGAAACAGCCCCTCGCCGCCGAACAGCATGGACTTCAGACCGCCGGCGCGCTCGATGGAATAGTCAACCCCCGGTGTGAACCCCACGAGGCAACCGGTATCGACGCGCAGGGTCTCACCCTTGAGTTCCTTGCGAACCACCGTGCCTCCGGCATGCACGAAAGCCATGCCATCACCCTGCAACCTCTGGAGGATGAACCCCTCGCCGCCGAAGAAACCGGCACCGAGTCGCTTGTTGAAAGCAATGCTGACCTGCGTTCCGCGCGCGGCGCAGAGAAAAGCATCCTTCTGGCAGATCACATCGCCCCCGAGTTCGGAGAGATTCAAGGGGACGATCTTTCCCGGGTGCGGGGCCGCGAACGCCACCCGGGCCTTGCCCGGCCCCTGGTGAGTGAAATGGGTCATGAACAGGGATTCCCCCGTGATCAGACGTTTTCCCGCCCCCCATAGCTTTCCGAACAGACCGTCCTCGGCATCGGAACCGTCACCCATCTTGGCCTCGAAGACGATGCCGTCCTCCATGTAATTCATGGCCCCGGCCTCCGCGATCACCGTTTCACCGGGGTCCAACTCCACCTCAACAATCTGAATATCGTGGCCGAGGATTTCGTAATCGACTTCGTGACTCTGCATGGACGTGCGTGACTCGATCAGCTGAAAGGTGGGATGGCGGCGCCTATGGTGATGGGCCGTCGGAGTGGAAATAGCCCGGAATTTCCCTAACGGGGTGTCCAGGGAATGCGCGTGGGCTGGCCGTATGAAACCCGGCACACCGGGCACAATTCGCGGTGGCCGCCCTACCTCAGAAGCGGTAAAGGACGTTTCCGTGCAGGAAGTGATCGCCCTTCTTGGTCGACCCCGCGTCATCCAGGGCCTCCGCATAGTCCAGGCTGACCGAAAGCGACTGTGCGTAGGTCCAACGCAGCCCAACCCCCGCGCTGGTCAGCGACTCTTCCTTTGACTCGCCGGGCTGCGGGTCCTCAAGGCGGCGATAACCGTGGTCGACGAAACCGATCACCTGGAGGGAATCGAGCAGGGTCGGCGACCAGACCTCGAAGCTACCCGACCAACCCTGATCTCCGCCCTCCTCTCGCTCCTCGAAACCCCGTACGGAGGTCGCGCCCCCGATACCGAACTGCTCTCCGGCGATCAGCGAATCGTCGGTCACCTGCGCCGATCCGGTAAGACGCAGGGCCCAGCCATTGTCGAAGCGATAATCCACGCTGGCCGTGGTACGAACGACATCCCAGCTGGAAGTGGCGGGCGCACGGCTGGCGGCGTATTGGAGGTCGTTGTTATCGGCCCCGGTCTCCCAGTTCACGGCATAGTCGAAACTGAGGTTGAGGCTGTACTTCGGCCGCTCATAGGCTGCCGTGTAATTGATACCCACCGGCCGACTGCGCACCTGCACACCCAAGGGAATACCGGTGAAATCAACATCGTTGTCGTAGAACTTGTCGTCGAAGTTGAGCGTTACCTTGTGGCTGTAACTGCCCTTCTTGGGCAGTTTGTGTTCCAGCCGCACCCCCCAGAACTGGCCTTTCCCGCTGACTTCGAAGATGTCCGCCACAGTGCCGGAATCCACGTCGGAATAGGTGCCGAAGACACTGAGGCTGGTTTCCTTGCCGTAGAACGGCAGGCGGTAATTCAGCCCGCCCTGGAAGACCTCCTCGAAGTGATCCGGCGAGGTGGTATAGGTCACTGTCAGACCATCATCGTGACCGGTCAGGTTGTTGTGCTGGAAACCGACTCCCGTGCGCAATCGGCCGGTGGCGGCGGAACCGGTGTTGCTGCCGGTCAGATATACCTGGACCGGATCAGCATCCGCGACGGTCAGATCCACATCGAGTCGGTCGATCTGCTCCGAGTCGGTTACCTTCATGCTGACGTTCTTGGAGCCGTGCTCGTTGGCGAAATCAATCTGCCTGGCAAGTTCGGTGGTATTCGGCGCTCCGTCCGGCTGCAGGGCGGGCACACTGCGCAGAATGTTTTCCTCGGTGAAGAACTTGTTACCGCTGACACTCACCCGGCCGACCTTGAACGCCACCACCTCAAGCCGGATCACCCCACCCAGAGCTCGCTGCGGGGGCAACACCACGCGGTGAAATGTGTAACCGCGCTTGAAGAGCTCAGCCTCGAGCTCATCGGCCCCTGCCTGCAGCCCCTCCAGTCCGGAGTGTTCACCGGCGAACTCCTTGAGAATGGCCTGGGTCTCGGCCTCGCTCAGGGGATTGTCTCCGCTCACCTCGAAGCCGGATACCGTGAACCGGACGAGCGGCACACCACCCTGCGCGTGCACGGTACAGGGCAGCAGTGCGGGAACCACCAAAGCGATGGCGAAGACCGCCGCGCGGGCACGCCAGCGTAACGCGCTCATCCGCACCCCGGTCCTGGTGGGGCCGATCCAGGGTGTGCCGGTCCGGGTCATTGGCTTATCAGGGCCTGCAGGCATTCTCGTCATTACTCTCGAACTGCCCCTGCCTGGATTTCGGCTTGGGTAGGATCTTGCCCGTCTCCGCATCGTAGCGATTGGGCGATGGGATCGGATCATTGAGGGTGAAGGTGGGGATACGCGGCAGTCGCGCGCTACGGCCACCGGGGTCGGTCAGCGCCGATTCCCCGGTGCCGATATGGACCGGCGGTTCATTGCCACGGCGTTGCTCGACGTTACCGGAGTACACCGTGGTGAACTGGCTGCCCTGCTCGGGTTCAGGCGTGCGATCAGCGGTACCGAAGCGCTGTCGGATCCGCGGACGCACGCTTTCCGGAGGCGTGTTCGGATCATTGGTGAAGGCAGGCGGAACACTGGGCAACAGGCGTGGAACCGGGGTGCCCCCCCCGACCGGCAGGGCTCCCACGCGCCCCGCCGGGATGGGAAACGGCTGCCGACCGGGAAGTTGCAGGTTCGTCTCACCCTGGCGGGTATAGACAGCCAGGTTGCTGTTGAAATTGAACGGCGCCTGGGCGAACGCCGGGCGTACGAAGAAATCCAGGGCCCGGGTCAGGGTACGTGCGGCATCAAGATAAGTCGCCTGCCCGCCGCCCGCGGCGCAATCGCCCTCGCAACGCACGTCGAAATTGGTTCCACGCACACCCACGGTTGCGACCGGCGTCTCAATGCTGAACTTCTTGTTGTCGGCCTTGGCCACCAGGCCGGTAAGTACGCGCAGGCCGCCACGCGCAACGCGCAACAGCACGTTATTGAGGTCCGGCCGCTTATCGCGGTAACGGAAGCTGGTCACCTTGAAACGCGTGCCGGGGCGGACTGTCACCCGCGTGTTGTCGCGGAACACCACAACCGCCATGGCCGCGGGATCGGTTTCCACTTCATCACCACGGAACAGGGCGCCACCGGTGACCACGCGCCGGGTTGCCCCGGCGGCGTCATGGACCTCCACCTTGCCGCGGGCGAAAGCCAGGCGCCCCACCACGCGCGGCCGCGACTGCTTGGTCGTGTCGCCCTTACCCGCTTCTTTCGCGCAGTCTTCCGCGCAGATGCGCGTGTCGAACTCGGTGCCGCGAATCCCCAGAGTCGCGACCGGCGAAACAACGCTCATGCCCCTCTCAGGATTGCGTTTGGTGACCAAGCCGGTCACCGCACGCAGCCCCCCCTTGAACAGTCTCAGCACAGCGGTGTTCTGTTCAGGTTTGGCCTGGGGCCGATAACGAAATTTATCCAACGCCATAACGGTATTGGGACGCAAGGTGACTCGCCCCTGGTCCACTGTTTCCACGATGGCGTATCCGGTGGAACTGGTGGACAGGATATCGCCCTCGAAGACCTCGGCGTTGCGCCCAAGGATCCGGGTGTTCTGGCCTTCCTGGTGCGCCGTCGCCACACCGCGTACGAAAAGAACTTTGCCGACCGGGCCCGAAGCTCCCGGGGATGCCGACGCATGGGCCGCGGCCTCCACATCAGCCGCAAAGGTGGTGGCTATAACCATCACCAGCGCGGTGAGAAGAGAAGCAATCGGTGTGAGTGTGGTGTTCATGGTGAAGACTCCCTCAGTTGGTGCCACAGCTGCCGCTGGTGGCCGCTATGAGCTCCGGATCCTGCTCGGATTCATCCGCCTCCTGGCCGGAATCATCGTTGCCCGCCGCGGCCTCATCACCGCCCTCGCTGGTCTCGGAGCCCCCGTCTTCACTGCCCTCATTGCCATCGGATGAGCCTTCGGAATCCTCATCACCCGCTTCGTCATTACCCTCGGCACGTTCTTCGGAGCCTTCTCCGTCCTTCTCTTCAGAGGAATCCTCCTTATCGGACTTCTCGTCATCCGACGCTTCCCCTTCAGATTCTTCTTCTCCGGAATCACCCTCATCTTCAGAGGCTTCCCCGTCAGAGGCGGACTCTTCGTCGTCACCTCCGCTGTCCTCTCCTTCGGAGCCATCGTCCTCGCCGCTGGAACGACTACCGTCCCCGCTCTCCTCATCGCCGGTGGTATCACCGGAATCTTCTCCTCCGTCAGGGTCAAGACCCGCGTCAGGATCGGTATCAAATGTTTCGCCCGCACCCTCTTCAAACGCCTTCTGGGTATTGGAAGTGAGCGTCAGGACCTCCTCGATGGCGTCCTCCACGGCCTCATCCTTTTGTTCCTGAACCTCTTCCGTAACGGGGTCGAGGACATCCGCGCCCGAACCGGCAAGCCCCGTGGAACCGATGTCCAGCTCGAACCCCTCGGGAAGATCTTCGGCGGAGAAGGCGCCCGAGATGACGGCGGCCGTCAACAGAGACAGGCCATCGGCCTGGTCGATGTCAAAGTTGTTGATGGCCTTGATGATGATCTCGCCACCCAGGGTCGCCTTGCCGTCCACATTGATCTGGTCGAACGCACCCTTGCTGTTTCCGCCGATCTCAAGGATCAGTTTGCTCAGCGATTCGAGGATAAGGTCGCCGGTGATGCTGAGGGAGCCGGGCGAGAAGCCCGGTGCAATGGTTCCGGCGACATTGCGCAGATTGCCCATGATGGTCCCGGACCCGGTCAACTCACCACCGCGCAGGACAACGTTACCCTCGATATCCCCGCCATCGAGAACCAGAGACCCGCTTTCCTGTTCGAATCCATCCTTGAAAGCGACCGTTCCGTTGCGCACGGCGAACCGGGCCGTGTCGCCGCCATCCGCTGCATTGGCATCGCGCTGATCGAATACATGGCTGAACGTGGTCGTTCCGGACGATGTCTTGGAAATCGATCCGCCCTCGTTATTGAACTCGGGGTTGAAGGTGCCGTTGCCCGAGATCTCCATGCTGCTGCCCGCGAACAGGCCGAACAGGCCATCACCCGACACCGTATCGCTGGCACTCCAGCGGACCTTTCCGTCGACGCCGATCTCACCGTCCAATCGCTTGGCCTCCGGCTTGATCGTGGTCCCCGAGATCAGGGAGGGCGTGTCGATGATTTCCAGGCTACCGCCGAAATCCACTGCCGCCGTACCCCCGATGGTGCCCCCCGACCAGGTGGAGTCACCATCCACGTTGAAGTCGGCATTGGCGATCAATGCACCGCCGCGCATTTCGAGAGCACCGCTGCCCACTGTTTCGGTGGAGTTGGCCGCACTGCTGTTGGGGTCGGTTTCGGTTATCGCGGCGACATCGACCGGGCCGTTGAACACTACCGTACCGTCCACGATCGCCAGATCGCCGAACCGGGTGTTACCCGACACCGTAACCTTCTGATCGATACCGTTACCTGATCCATCGAGGTTGAAGACCGCGCTCGCCAGGCGGATACCACCGCTTCCGGCACTCAGATCGGCATTCACCCGCAGGTCACCGCCCAAGGTGCGCGCGGAGAACTGCCCCGTGCTGCCCGACAGGTCGATACTGTTGTCGATGGCGATCTCGTGGTGTGAGAACGACAGTGAGGATACGTTCAGATCAGCCGCACTGATCGCCGTCTCGACGCTGAGGAGGCCGCTGGTCGGGCTGTTGCTGTCGTCACCCGCGCCCACGAACAACTCGCGGGTGCTGCCCCCGACCCGCCCGAGCATTTCGGGGGTCAACTCCAGCGCGTTGTCGAAGGTATTGGAAAGACTGTCGACGATGCGAATATCGAGATTGTCCGTCGCACTCCCGATGGCCACCTCGCCATCCACCGCCTCGATGAAGGTCTTGTGGGTCGACGCGCCGAAATTCATCCGATCCGCCGACAGGCTGATGAACGGATCGAATTGCGCCCCCGAACCGCTGCACGATGTCGAGCCGGAATCAAACCCGGAGCAGAGGAAAAAATCGCCCGTCTGTGCGAAGGCAAGGGTATTGCCGGTTCCGCCCACGCGCAGGTTGATCTGCCCGGGGGTCCGGATGCGGCCCTTGGTGAAGGTCAGATCATCCTCGACGCTGATATCCACCTCACCCGCGTCGATCCGCGCGATCGGGCCGCCCAACAGGATCGAACCGCCGCGTACCTCGATCTCCAGCCTGCCGGCACCGAGATCCATATCAAGGCCGCTGTTTCCCGGATCGAGGTTCAGATTGCCGTTATCGACCTCGAAACGGACATCCGAATCAACGCTTGCGCCTGCACCATCCACGATCAGGTCGGATGAATTACCACTCTTGTCACCCATGTGACGGAGATTCACGTCACCCACGGTGTTACCCGAACCGAGGAAGACCGAGGTGGACGTGCTGCCAGACACCGAGGCCAGCCGGATGGGCTCGCCCTGGAATTCGCCGATGGAACCGGTACCTCCGTTGAAGAAGAACTCCACCTGGTCGGCCACGATACCGGGCCCACTGAACACGGAACGGATGTCACCAGAGCCTCCCGTGTCGATGCGCACCACGCCGCCGGTGCCGTTCAGTTCGATGGGTGACTCGATGGTGAATGTGCAGTCGTTGCTGACACACCCATCCGCGCCCAGGAACTCGAAGATATTGTTGGTATTACCGCTATCCGCGCTGGTCACGCCGCCGATACGCAGGTCATTGCCGACCTTGAGCCGAAGGTCACCGGGCCCCGTGAGGGAGGCGGAAAAATGCTCGATGGCATGGGTCCCGTTGGCCAGTTCAACGTCACCACCGGCATCCACGCTGACGCTGTCAGCGGTGATCGAGGTTCCCGCGTCGCTGATGACATTGGCATCGGTCGCCAGCCGGAGTGAACCCGCGTTATTCGCATCCTGGGCCTGAATAGATACACCTGAGAGATCGAGGGCCGGACTTCCCGAATCGATGTCGACACTGGTGGCCGAGATGGCATTGGCGGCGAATGTGATTCCACCGCCCTGCGCAACCAGGGTGACGGAATCACCCGACAGGTTCCCGGCGCGTGTCAGGTCCAGGGTTCCGGCGCTGAGGAACAACTCGTCGTTGCCGGTATCGATTCCCCCGGGGAAACCCAGGCCGAAGGACAGCGTGCCGTTGTTGTTCACCTCCAGACGAACGGGGGAACTGATGTTCAGACCATCGATGTTCAAGGTGTTGTTGGTCTGGTGGATAAACACCCCCGCAACGCTGTTGGCCCCGCCGATGGTCAGGTTGGTTTCACCAAAAGCGGTGCCATCGAGAAACAGCGACTGCCCCCCGGCCGCGCTTGGGTCGGTGCCGATCTGGCCGGAACCGGCAACGGTCTGGAGGAACAGGTTCTTGGCCTCGATGATGCCGTTTCCATCCGCGCTGGTGATGGTGCCCCCACCGCCGGTATCCAGGAAGGTCTGCCCACCCGAGGCAAA
The DNA here is from genome assembly GCA_049604295.1 of Gammaproteobacteria bacterium. Lineage (GTDB taxonomy): Bacteria > Pseudomonadota > Gammaproteobacteria > JACKNK01 > JACKNK01 > JBMYTL01. The sequence goes on along the minus strand of JBMYTL010000006.1, from coordinate 42,370 downwards.
GTTACGCACGCCTCCCTTGAGGACGATGTCGCAATCACCAGTAGCGCAATCGACGCTGTGCCCCTCGATCTTCAGGTCCCCCCCGTCGACCTCCACACCATCGAGCGTGATCATCCCGGAGTAGGTGAGGGCCAGGTCATCGTTGCCGGAATTGCCGCTGACATCGGCCGAGAAGGTGTTGATCTGGTTCGCCGCACCGCCATCAAGATTGACGGCATGCGCCTGGAGTTGAACGTAATCTCCAACGATTCGTCCTGTCCCGCTGTTGCCTATGTTGGAGCCGGTGGTTCCGGCCGCGATGTTGGTCTCCAGGAACACCTGAGCGTTATTCATGTTCGCGGAAATCGTGCCGGTGATGTCCATACCACAGGGACTGCTGCCACAGTTGGCGCCGCCACTGCTGACACTGATGTGGATATCGCTACCCGCGCTGGAGCCGTTGTTGGCCACGTCACCGATGGTGAAGGTTCCGAGGAAATCATTGACGAAGGTGATGGCCGTGCCATCTCCGTTGTTGGTTGCCTCGAAGTGACCGACACTGTTGTTGTCCGAGCTGGCGGTGATCGCCCCGGAACCTGAGATCAGCAGCGCCGCGGCATGCAGGAAATCAGCGTTCGTACCATCACCCAGATGAACGGCACCGCCAGCGGCGGCACTGATCTGCCCGGTACCCGCGATGAGCGTGCCCTGGTTGGTGATCGAACCGGCCGTCGCTCCCAGTGTGATGTCCGCGCCGGAGCTCCCTCCCCCTGTCGTGTTGAGCCCCGAATTGGCCCCCAAGAGGATGTTGTTGCCCGCATCCAGGGTTATGGCTTTGCCCCGTGTTTCGACTACGGCGTTGTTGTAGAACGTGATGTTGTTGTCGGCCTGCAAGGTAAACGTGACCGCGTTGCTCATGGAGATCGAGTTCTCAACCTCGATATCGTTCGTGGCACTGAGCAGGTAATCGGCCGCACTGGCTTCAACCGACGCCACCGTCACCCCGGTGAACCCTGCGCTGGTGCAGGTTCCGGAGGTGGAGATACAGCCATCGACGGGGTCGAGAAGCACCTGCCCGAAGTCACCCTTGGCGGCACTGGCGTCCACCACCGTGTCGTAGAACAGCCCCATCTTGCCGGACACCTCGGCGAAACCGCCGTCGCCACCGCGTTCCCCGCCGCGAATGGTGATCGCACCCCGGGACGTCGTCTGATCATCCGCCCAGATGATTACCCGGCCGCCATCGCCGAGATCGGTTGCCGATGCATTGATGAGCGCCCCGCGCTCGAAGGTGGTGCGCTCGGCTCGCTGCACAGTACCGGTCCCCTGGAAATCCCCTCCCACGCGAACCGATCCACCAGCGGTCGCGCCATCGGCCTCGATACGGCTGGTGCCCGCAAGGGTCACCTCTCGGCCGAACACGTCGACCTGGCCCCCACGCCCCCGCGTCGATGACACATCCACGGTTCCCGCGACGCGGGTAACCCCGGCGTCGGACTCAATGCGCACCGCACCGCCGTTGTCCACCCCGCTGGCCTCGAGAACCCCTGTATCGGCCACATCGACCGTGGTCGTCGCGAACAGCTCAATAGCACCGTCCTCGCCCACGCGCACACCGTTGGCCCGGATCTCACCGGAGTGCCGCACCGTACCTGCGAACAGGCGTGCCGCGCCTCCATCCGTCAGCACACGACCGAGGTTCAACACCTCGTTCTCGGGCGCCGAAACCTGGTACCGGATGCTGGGGTTGTCCCAGGAGGTCAGGGCGATCTCCTTGCCCGCGGCGAGCACGATCTGGCCGCCATCGACCACCTCGATGACACCACCATTCTCGATATCCGGTGCTATGAGAATAACGTTGCCGCCCTCGCCCGCGCGGATCACACCCTCGTTCTGGATACCGCCCTCGCCACCGCCGGCAAAGGAGTAATTGCCGCGCAGGAAGTCCTCGTCGCTCATGTTCAGGGTGGACGCGATGAACCCCGCGGTGTCGATCCTCGCCCCCTGGCCGAATACGATTCCGCTTGGGTTGATGAGAAACACCCGGCCGTTGGAACGCAAGGCACCCAGGATTCGGGAGGGATCGCCACCGGTCACCCGGTTCAGCACCGCGCTCGCGGAGGACTGCTGATGAAAGCGGGTCACTTCTCCCGGCGCGATTCCGAAACGCTGCCAGTTGATGATCGCATTCGGGGAGTTGGTGATATTCAGGGTCCGGCCATTGACCTGAAAGTTCACCGTGCCATGCACGACCTGCGCACCACTGGGGTTGGCATGGGCGGGCACTCCGGCGGCAAGTCCGGCCAACAGCCCCACCAGCATGGGCAGGAGCCGACGGGGAGGGAACGAGGCGTTGCCCCTTGCGGGGTGCTGAATTGATCGCTGCGGTTTCATGATCATCGCTGCCTGCGGCAGTTGCCGCTCACGCCGCCCCTGTCCATCAGGTACGACACGGTTACTCGACATCGGGTGCGTGCGGGCACCCCGTATGCCTGCAACAAAAGCAAAGGACAGGCCAACCGGGATTTTTAGCTAAAACAATGGTTGAGAAGAATACGCTAACTACTTTGTAAATCAAAAGAAATCAGCCGATAAAACTACACGCCCGCAGCCCGTGGAGAACACGTCTCACTCCGGCAACCCCCCAATCCGCGGATCAAGCGAGTGTGATGAGGCGCACAGAAAGCAAACTCCGTTTACATGCCACTGATCACTACGTTCACAGAGTTACCAACGTTTGCACACAAACCCCGCGGCAGGCTCTGGGGATATGAGCCTCGCCAGTCACCAGCGCTCCAACTGACGCTCCAGGACGGCACTGACGGTGTCGCGAATCAACGGCTGAGCTTCAGCGGTGGGGTGCAGCCCGTCCCGCTGCATCAGTTCAGGTCTCGTGGCGACCCCCTCGAGCAGAAACGGGATGAACACCGCGCCGGACTGCTCGGCCACCCGCTTGAAAATGGCATGAAAACGCTCGTTGTAACGCTTGCCGTAATTCGGAGGAAGATACATACCCGTGACGATCGCACGCGCACCCGCACCCTGCACCTGCTCGACCAACGACGCCAACTGCTGTTCGATCACCGCCAGTGGCGTACCGCGCAAGCCGTCGTTGGCGCCCAGTTCGATGATCACGGCAGCCGGTCGATGCTCCTCCAGAAGCCCCGGCAGGCGCCGAAGACCACCACTGGTGGTCTCGCCACTGATGCTCGCATTGACGAGACGCCAACCCCGCTCCTCCATGAACGTGCTCAGCAAATGGGCCCATCCCGCCTCCACGGGAATATTGTGGGCGGCACTCAGGCTGTCGCCGAGCACCAACATGACACGCTCTTCGATGGATTCGGCGGACTCGGTCGCTGCCGTGACCATCACGGGCCCGAGCAGCGCGAGCAGCAGCGCGAGCAGCACGGGAAAAGACGGGGACATACGCCGCCTGGGAAAGTATTGACTCATTGCAATTAGACCTTGGCCCCCTGGGGTGAATGAGGACGCCCGTGACAGGCATCCTCGTGGACCGCGCGGGCTGAACAAAAGAGGAGCGGGAGTTTATCAATGCCCGCCGTGCGCCGCGGGAACGGGCGAGACGCTGAACCGCTGACACGTCATCCTGTCTCAAACGCCTCCGCCAACGTTCACACCCGTCCTCCGACGCCAACCCCAGAGTCTGAGTTCCTACGCCATGACCCTTCATCTGTCCGTCCATGACGTGAGCCACGGATTTCAATCCGCCAGCGCGACAACCGGCCGACTGACGATCCTCGAGTCCGTCAATCTGAGCGTGCACGCGGGCGAGTCCGTCGCCATCGTCGGCCCCTCCGGGGCGGGAAAATCCACCCTGCTCGGGCTGCTTGCGGGCCTTGAGGAACCCACCGAGGGGCGCATCACCCTGTTGGGTACCGAGTTATCTGGCCTCAGCGAGGACGCCCGCGCGGCTCTGCGAGCCGGACAAGTGGGCTTCGTCTTCCAGTCTTTTCAATTGCTCCCCGGGTTGACCGCCCTCGAGAATGTCCTGCTCCCCCTGGAACTGGCCGGCTCTGGCGATGCCCGTGATCGCGCCCGCTCGGCCCTGGAGATGACAGGACTGGGCGGGCGGATCAACCACATGCCCCACCAACTCTCCGGTGGAGAACAGCAGAGGGTGGCGCTGGCACGCGCCTTCGCACCGCAACCCCGACTGCTGTTCGCGGACGAGCCGACCGGAAACCTGGACCGTGACACCGGGCACCAGATCGCCGAGATCCTGTTCGACCTGCAACGGGAGCAGAACACCACGCTCGTGCTCGTCACCCACGACCTCAGCCTGGCCGATGCCTGTGACCGCAAGGTACGGATCAGCGACGGCAGCCTGGAGGTCATGGAATGAGGATTCCCGGCGGCAACCTGCCCGTACGCAGCCTGCCCCGGCTCTGGGCCCGCGACCTGCGCGGCGCGGACATCCGGATACTGGCCCTGGCCCTGGTCATTGCCGTCACCGCGGTCACCGCTGTGGACCTGTTTCTTGATCGTATACGTCAATCCATGGACCGGCAGGGTGCCGAGCTTCTCGCCGGGGACCTGGTCGTCGATTCGCCCCGCGCCCTACCCACCCAATGGGCCGACCTGGCGCGAACGGCCGGGCTGGATAGCGCGCGCACCGTTACCTTTCCCTCCGTGATCTTCCACGGTGACAGAAGCCAACTGGTACGTGCCAAAGCGGTCACCCCTGAATATCCGCTGCGCGGCAGCGTGCGCGTACGCACCCGTATCGCAGGCCCGGACGCCCCAGTGGAAGGTGGGCCGCCCCCCGGCACCGCTTGGGCCGAACCCCGCCTGCTGGCATCACTCGATCTGGAACCCGGGGACCCGATCGAGCTGGGCGACAGGACCCTGCGCCTGGAACGCATCATCAGCTTCGAGCCGGATCGGGGCGCGGACATGTTCCAGGTGGCTCCCCGACTGATGTTCAACCATGCCGATCTCGATGCCACGGGGCTGGTGACGGAATACAGCCGGGTACGCCAACGCATGATGTTCGCGGGGCCGGCGGCGGCCGTGCGGGATTTCCGCTCCCGCCTGGAACCGCTGATGGACGGCCGGGACCGATTACGTGGACTTGACGACAACCGACCCGCGTTCCGCACGGCACAGCAGCGTGCGGAACGGTTTCTTGGCCTGTCGTCCATGGCAACCGTACTCCTCGCCGGGGCCGCGATCGCGCTCGGCGCCCATCGCTACCGCGAGCGACAAAGCCGAGCGGTAGCCCTGATGCGCACCCTCGGCGCCAAACGCGCGGACATCCTGGCACTGCACCTGGGGCGCATGATCGTTCTCGCTCTCGGCGCGGGCCTCCTGGGCATAGGCCTGGGCTACGCCGTCCAGGCCGCCATAGCCGCCTATCTCGCGGATGTTTTCACGGCGACGCTGCCCCCCCCGCGCACCGCGGCGGCATTCGCGGGCTTGGCGACCTCCCTGGTTGCACTGGCAGGATTCGCCCTGCCCCAGGTCCTGCGTCTGGTCATCACACCGCCGATGCGCGTTCTAAGACAACAGGAATCCGCACGCTCCCCCGTCGCGCTGGCGACCCTTCTGACCGCGACGCTCGCGTTTGCAGTCCTGCTACGGATGCAGGCCGGCGAATGGGCCCTGACGCTTTACGTCCTGGGCGGTACCGTCCTCACAGGGCTGCTGGCACTCGGCGGAAGCCTGATCGTGGTCAGGCTGTCCGAGCCCGTTCGGCAACGACTGCCCACCCGAACGGGCACCGAGGGGGGGGTGCTCTGGGCCCTACGATTCGGACTCGGCAACCTGCACCGCCATCGCCACCTCAATGCCCTGCTTCTGGCGGCATTCGGCGTTGGCCTTTTGGTGCTGCTGCTGCTTTCCCTGGTCCGCAACGACCTGCTCGGCGCGTGGTCGGACAAACTGCCCGCTGACACACCGAACACGTTCCTGATCAACGTGCAATCGGACGAAGTCGAATCCGTCAGTAACTACCTGAATGACCGGGGCCTCGGCCCGGTTCAACTGCAACCCATGATTCGCGCCCGGCTGGAAAGCCACAACGGCACGAAGGTCAAACCGGAAGACTACGCGTCCGTACAGGCGCGCCGAACCGCCAATCGCAACTGGAACCTTTCGCTCATGGGGCCCCTGGCAAGCTCGAACCATGTGGTGGAGGGCCGTTGGCCTGAACCCGGCCGGGAGCGTGGGCTTTCCGTGGAACGACGCATGGCCGAACGCATGAGCTGGTCTGTCGGCGACACACTACGCTTCGCCGTGGGCAGTCGGACCATAGAGGGTGAGATCACCAGTATCCGCGAGGTGGACTGGGATTCATTTCAGGTGAATTTCTTCGTCCTCGTGGCGCCGGAACTGCTCGCGGATCTGCCCGGGAGTTACATCACCAGCTTCCATATCCCGCCTGACCGGGACACCGAACTGGCCGCTTTGAACCGCGCCTTTCCCACCATCACCGCCATCGATGTCAACGCCATAATGGGCCAGGTCCGCACCCTCATCGACCGCGCCGGCCTGGCGATCCAGGCGGTGTTCCTGTTCACCCTGGCGGCATCAGCGACCATCCTTCTCGCGGGGTTCGAGACCACCGCGGCAGCACGATCACGGGAAGTGGCCCTGTTGCGCACCATGGGCGCGAGTACACGCCAGGTCCTGACCGGGGCATCGGTGGAATATCTGGTCCTGGGCCTGCTTTGTGGCCTGGCCGCCGCGAGCGCGGCCAGCCTGACCGGTTGGCTCCTTGCCGCGAACGTGCTCAATACGACATACGCACCCAGCCTCCTGATCTGGCTCACCGGCCTGACCGCGGGGCCGGTTCTTCTCGGCCTTTCCGCCCTTTGGCCCTTGCGGACCCTGCTCAAGCTATCCCCGACCCTGGTGCTTCGCTCGGCGGACAGATGAGCCCTTGATCGTCACCCCGATGACGGGCGGGCAGCTCCCACTGACGACACGTGCCAATTCGGTTTACATTACGGCAGCGATGGTTGCCAAATGTCGCCTACACCATTACCCGGACAAGCCGGGTTTCATCAGGTAATCAATGAGTTATCCACGACTTTCCGGTTCTGGGCAGGGCGGATGCCATCAAGGCCTCAGTTTTGCATGGCAAACGCGGAATGCGGCATAAGAAAAGACCCAGGACACGGCATTGAATCTCCGCAAAATTCTGCTCGTCGATGATGACCCGGTGACGGGACGACTGCTGGAGCCCCTTTTCGGGGAACAGGGAGGTCAGATCCTGCACGCGGCTTCGGGCGCGGCAGCGCTGGAGCGGCTGGAAATCGACCGGCCGGATCTCATCATCATGGACCTCAGCGACCAGGAACTGGACGGCTGCCGGGTGTGCCGGGACATCCGTGCCATTCCGGATTTCGACCACACCCCGATCATCATCCACGCCCGTGAAGGTGATGGCACGCTGGCCCGCAATGCGCTCGCCGCCGGTGCCAATGCTTTCATCGCCAAACCGGTCGAGGCGAGCGCCTTCCTGGACACAGTGGGCCAGCTGCTTGCCGACCGGGTGGAACTGATCCTCTGGGGCGTGCGCGGGACCATGCCCGTACCCGGCCCCAACAGCCTGCGCTTTGGCGGCAACACGCCCTGCGTGAGCCTCTGCTTCCCCAACAAACGGTTCCTGATTTTTGATGCAGGCACCGGCATACGCGCGCTTGACCGCTCGCTGCGGAGCATCGACAAGCGCCGCATGGCAGCCAGTATCTTCATATCCCACCCTCACTGGGATCACATCAACGCCTTACCCCTTTTCGATCCCCTATACGAGAAAGGCAACCAGTTCGATATCTACGGCGCGGCCCAGGGCACCCAGGACATCCACCAGCTGATCTCGGCACAGATGGACGGGGTCTATTTCCCCGTAACCGTGCATGCATTCGGGGCCGATGTGGCTTTTCACACGATCCACGAGCAGACAGTGGACCTCGATGGCATCAGGATCAGCAGCATGCTCCTCAACCACCCCGGAAACTGCCTCGGGTACCGGGTCGATTACGAAGGACGCAGTATCTGCTACATCACGGACAACGAGCTTTATCCCGAAGACCTCGAACAACACGACCCGGACTACGTCGAACGCCTCGCCCGATTTGTCGGCGGCGCGGACATCCTGATCACCGACACCACATACACCGACACGGAATACCGCGAACACATCAACTGGGGGCATTCATCGGTGGGTGAAGTGGTGAAGTTGGCGCACAAGGCGAAGGTCGGAAAACTGTTCCTTTTTCACCACGACCCGGACCAGACGGACCGCGATATCGCCAACAAGCTGTACACAGCGCGCGAGCAACTGGCCGCGCTTGGGTCCGACACCCAGGTCATCGCACCGGTGGAATCGGTTCGCTTCCAGGTCTGACCCAGACCAAGCTGAATCGCGCGTCGATGCGCGGCTCCACCCGTAAGGCCCCAAACAACGCACTGAACGGTGTCAGCCCGAAATCGGCGTGATACATGGTCAGGCTTCCGCTTACCCGAATAGCCTCCCCGTCCTGCTCCACACGCACCGGAACCCGGTAGCGGTGGGTCGCGTCGCGTACCCGGATGCTGATTACCGCCTCGTCGCCATCCATGTACCCGGTCACGCGTACGCTGGGAAACGCCCCGCCGTGCAACACCTGATCACCCAACATGTTGCGTCGGGTGCGGGCGATGTCCTTCGCACTGAGGCTTGACTCAAACCCCTCTCCGGCCTGCTCCCGCCATTCCCGTCGATCCAGCTGCAAGGCGGCAACAGGAATCTCAAGCGTCATCCTGGCGCCATCCAGCCTCGGTGGTTTAGCCGTGGGCTGTTCAGCCCAGCCGCGCATTGAAGCCGCACGGATCACGTGGTTGTGGCCCAGATGAGCAAGGCGCCCTCCCCGGTAGACGAAGAGCCGGAGATCACTGGCCGCGCCAAGCCGTAGACGCCCCGCTGCGCCCACATCCTCGGCCGTGTAACCAAGCTCTTCCGAGCTCTGAACGGCCGACCCGACCGACGCGGAGTTGGCGGACGGGTCACCCGGCGCAGGCGTTGTCGGCGTACATCCAGACAACGCGAGCCATAAGCAGCCCAGGACCGCGAAACCGAGCCGCATCGACCACGAGCCGTTGCCGCTTCCCCGGATACTCCCGGCGGCAATTGAGCCAGCGTTACCGCCGCAGGCGCACATCGACACGCACCGGCACCTCAAGCCCCACCAGGTCTCCGCTCGACCACTCACCTTCACCGATACCGAAATCCGTCCGTATCAGCGTGATCCGTGCGTGCAGCCGGGCACCCTCCCCTTCCTCTTTCCAGCTGAACGGAAAACGCAAGCTGCGTTCCCGACCCTTGATCCGCAGGGTCGCGTCGCCCACGAACTGTCCGGGCGCGACGCGTTCGAAGCCCTGCGCCGTAAAACGTGCCTTGGGGAAGCGCGCGAAATCGAACCAATCGGTCTCACCCATTCCCTCATCACGGTCCGGGCTGCGGGTGTCCACACTGCTAAGCCGCACTTCGGTTTCGATACGCCCCTCATGCGGTGCTGAAGGATCGAAAACCACTCGACTGCTCCAATCCCTGAAAATCCCGTCGAATGCTATTCCCTCCCAACTCGCGGTGAAACCGAGCTCACTGTTCTCGTAATCGACCGTCCAACGCCCCGCCCACGCGCAGGGAATCAGCAGCCCCAGCGAAAACACCGTAATCGTGGCAATACGAAGAGCACTCACGGGTTGCCCCCCCGCCGGAAGCCCGATGTCATCGCGGCAAGAATTCCATCGCGCAAGACCACGTGGTGATACAGCGCCGCCCCGGCATGCAACACGATCAAGCCCAGGAAGACCCAGAAGAACCCCAGGTGCGCCCACTCGGCGAAGGATTGCACGGCCTTGTCGGGGCCGGTCAGGGCAGGCAGCGGAATCAGGCCAAACAATTTGAACGGAAAATTCGCGGCGGAGTTGATAATCCAGCCCGATACCGGCATGGCAATCATCAAACCATACAGCGCGGTGTGGGTGAGGGTCGCAATGTTCCGCTGAGAACGCCCTGTCATGGGTTCATGCCGAGGTCGACCGAGGTAAAGACGCAATCCGATACGTACCACGACCATGACCAGCGCCACGATCCCCAGAGACTTGTGCCACTGGAACAACTCTACCTTCGCCAACGAGAGCGGACTGTTCTCCGCAATCCACCCCAAGGTCATAAGTGCCACGATCAGGAGGACCATGACCCAGTGAACCGCGCGGAGCAGAACATGCCAGGGCTGTGCGGGTCTCGCATGCTCAACCATGGTCACTGGACATTTGCGTGTTTCACCCGGATTCCCGCCAGCTCCCATCAGCCTGAGTGTGGGAATCAGGCTCACCCGGTCCGCCCGTGGGCACTGAACGGTGATCCGCCAGAGGTAAGCAACCCGCGTCAGGCATCAGAATGGCTGTCAGGGCTTGTTGTTCAGGGCTTGGCACAACCCGTTACACACACTCCCTCTCCGTTGAACGCCAGGGTTCGTCCACTGATCGGGAGGTGTACCGGCATACGTGCGGCTTCGATGAACCGTGCCGTCCGGGTGTCGGCGCGCACTTCGCCCCCGGAGGTCGCCATTTCATTCGCATGAGATGCGATCACGGAACGGGGACCGATCAACTCATTGACCACGTGGGCCGCCTCGCGCGGCCCGGTCGTGAACGTATCGCCGATGTTGATAACAACCAGTCCGGCCTTGTAGTAATCACCAACGACCAACTTCTGTTCAGCCGTGATGCCGGTATCCCCCGACAAGTAGGCGACCAAGCCATTGGAGAAGGTCAACACGTAGCCGGTGGGCGGTCCGGCATACGCGGTGACGCCTGCTTCCTTGAGCCGTTCCGCCAACCACTTGGGGAGAAAAGCGGCACCGATACCGTTGGAGTGAGCCGCCGGCACAGTGGTTACGGTCACACCACCGACCTTGCGCGACCCGCCAAAGCGCACCAACTGGGATTTCTTGGGATCGCCGCCGAGTTCCTGAAGCCGCGCGGCGAAAAATTTCGGCATCTCACTCCCGGTAACGATAGCCGCATCCTTGGCCATGGCGATGGCAACGGTATTCGAGTGGGGGAGCATCGGCTGAGAGACATCCGGGTTTTCGCAGGCACCCGCGTTTACGGACGGAATACGTCGGTCACCCACGTGATCGCCGTGCATGTGGCTGACCAACAGGGCATCAATCCGCCCCAGGCGCGGATCTTCCGGCCCGGCAACCGTTCGGCCAACGTCATACAGAAGGCGGGTTCCGTCCGGATCTTCCAGAATCAACGCCCTATCGAAGCGGCAGAACTCTCCATCATGGCTGCCCAGGGGGGTGATTTTGACGGTTTCCGCTCCGACGGGACCGGCAACCATCAGCGTGGCCATCAGAGAAACAACACGACCGATGCGAAACATGGAACCACTCCTCACATGCGATTTTGCATCGAGGGTACGCGGGCACCCGGACTGCACGTCAGCACATTCCGTGGGGTTACCGATGCGCGGGTCCCCGCGGCGTCCCTGCCAGGCGATGAACCCACGGACAAGGATCAGAACTTGCCGATCACGTTGAAGAAGAAGCCACTGTTATCGAAGGACAGGTCGGTGAGATCGTCCGAGAAGTCGGTGAAGTTGTACCCCACACCCGCCTTCATGTTCTCACCGAAGTGCCGATAGATCGCCAGCAGGATGCCCTGCAAGGTATCGGAGGCATCGCTGATATGCATGATCCGATACTCGGCCAGCGCATCCCAGTTGTGCACCCAGTGGTAGTCACCGCGAAGCACCAGCAACTGCGCATCGTTGCTGGCCCAGTCCGAAGCGCTGTTGTTACGCAGCTCCCCGTAGCGCAGGGCGTACTTGCCGCCGACGGTGAATTCCTCGTTGAGGTCATACAGGGTATCGATGGCGAACACGTGGCTGCGGTGCTGATAGGTTGACGCATTGCCCGCCGCATCGAGCTGGCCAGGGCTCGGCCGGTTCTCCACGTAGGTGTACTTGATCAAGCCGTTGAGCTTGTCGTTATCCACCGGTCGGTAGGCGGCGCCGAGTGATGCCTCTATGAAGCTGGCGTTGGAGCCCACGGTCGTGCTGTCGCTGTCCGCGTAGTTCAGACGCCCCGTTCCCCGCCAGTCCTCGTTGACCTTGAGGTTCAGGTTGTTGCGCCAGTACATGCTCTTGCGGGTCTCGAGGGTCGAGGTATCAATCCTTCCCTCGAGCCCGGTGGAGAAACGCACGCGCTCGGCGCCATAGCTCACACTGACTCCACCGGCCTGGCGATCCTTGTCACCCGTAATCTCGTGAACGGTACCCACCTCCGTATCGAAACCGAAGGTCCATTCATCGGTGGGGGTGTATTGCAGGCCATAGGCGTTGGTCAGCGACGACTGCTCATCAGCATCCGCCGACCGGCGTTCGGTGAACACACTGAGACTGTCCGAGTAACGGGTCCGCGATCCGGTCACCAGGGTCCGGTTCTTCATGTACCGACCGTCGTCGGTACGGTCACCATCGAGCTGGTAGCTGGCATACAGCTCGCTGCGATCGTTGTAGCGGAATATGGACCCCGCCTGGATCGAGCTACCGTTGTCACCGATGGAGGTTTCGCCGTTGAAGGTCAGGCGGTCATTGACATCCACCGCACCACCGACACCCACACGGTTGTTCTCGTTGCGCCCCTGGTCCGCTGCAAGCGTGCCCTGAGCGAAGGTGTAGGCACTCCAGTTATCGAGCGAATCATAGGTGAGCCGGACACTGCCATCGGTACGCGAGCCGCGCTCGGTGATCGATGCGGTGGTACTCGGTGAATTGCGCTCGCGCACTTCATTGAGCACCTCCACCCCGGCTGACCAGTGATCGGTAAACCGATGATCGAGACCAAGCCGGGCACTTTCTATCATCTGGACGTCGGCCTTCTCCACGGAGTCGTAAGAACCGCGCAGATCCGTGTCTTCATCCAGGTGCAACTTGCTGGAAATCCCGAAAGTGGTCTCATGGCCATCAGTGAGGTGCCCCGCTCCCGAGAAACCCTGTGATTTCTCGGAAAAATAGGCACGCACATGACCCGGGCTTTTCTCGAGACCGAAGGGGTCTCGCAGGTCCATGGAACCCTCAACGTATACGGCGTCACCCTCGACGCCCGGGGTTCTGTCCTGCGCCACCTGGGTAAATGTAAAACCACCGTCATCCGAGATCTTTTCACCGACGCCCGGGTTCTTGGTCTTCGCCGCCTGGGCCTTGATGTAGGTCCCCGCGCTGTAGCGAAGGGTGATATCCGCACCCGCCTGGTCATGGTCGGTACCCGCACCGTCTTCGTCATGTGCCCCGATCACACCCACCTGGATGTAATCGTTCAACCAATGGGATGCCCGCCCACCGATGGTCGGTTCCTGGAGGCTGGTCGCTGAGGGAGCGTATTCATAACGCACCACCAGGTACTGCGGGTTACCGGCCAAACTCCCCGTGCGCACGATCGCCGCCGTGTTGGCATTGGCATGCAGGGGTTTGCGCAGGGTCAAACGACCCTGCAGCGGATCGATCTGGTAATCCTCACCCTCTTCCAGTTCGCGCACACCGAGCACGATGCCGGTGTTGGCGTCGCGGATCTCGATGGTCACGTTTTCCGAGCCGATGCTGATCTCGCGCTGTTCCAGGTAGAACAGGGAGCCACTGGTGCCGCGGAACTCTTCGCGCTTGTGCAGGGTCGTGGCCTCTGAAGCGAAGCCCTGCAGCTTCGTGCGACTCTCACCGAAGCTGGTGATCGAGTCGCTCTGCCAGTTCAGCTCGGCGCCGTACAGGCCGCGTTCGGCCTTCACAAGCTCGGTTGCTTCAAGTTGGGTACGGAAGTTGCCCCAGAGCACGTGGGAGTTGCCACGTTCCATGCGCACGTAGAACTTGCCCTGGGAGGGTGTGTCCTCAGTCGTGGTGCTGTCGTCCCCGAACACCGGGTAATGGTCGGAGCTATCGATCTGTCGCAGGAGCTGACGCGGGTCTTTGTCATCCAGGTTGACCAGGATGTTCTCCAGTGACTCCTCGCCCGTATCAAGTTGGGCGGTGATCAGGTATTCACCCTTGATCTTGCCCTTGGTGTAGAACCCGGCACGGGCATCCACGTAACCACTCTCGGCATAGTGCGTGTCGTCCTGTGTCACCAGCTCGGCGGGCCCATCGGCGTTGTTCTTGCCGATGGTGAGATCCCCGATCGCGACGTAGAACCACTCCTCGTCGGGGATGTAGAGATTGCGCTCGAACTTGACGGTCGTCTCCGACTCCTTGCGAAGCTCCACATCGATCACGTGGGCTCCAGACGTCATGACCCGTTGGGCCACGAAGGTCCCGAAGGGATCGACGGGCACCTCCTGCCCCATGACCAGCACCTTCTGTCCTTCGGGAACATGTCGACCGTTGACGGTCACCATACCGCCAAAGACTGGAATGGTGCCCTTGGCCAGATGGTTCGCTGAACGGGCCTGCTCAAGCTCCATCTCCGGATCAGGGGTACCGTCGGGTCGCTCAGCCAACCACTTCTCACCGGCGCGGTATGGCCATTCCCGTTCGTCGAGGATGTCCAGGGTCAGCGGCCGGGTTTCATCGAACCGGCCCTCTTCGTCGTACACACGGAGCACATATTGCAGTTTCCGCTCCCGCCACTCCGCACGATCCGGGGTGTACTCAACCGCCCCGTTTTCATCCAGAGGCAGCACCTCGGTCGGCGGCGCTTCGGCTGATTCGCCCGGTTCAAACAGACGGATCTCCGCCTGCTTGATCCAGTGCGGATAGTTGTTGATGCCCTTGAAGCGAACCGATTCGCCGGAAACAGCCACATCGGGCCATACGCTGGTGGCAAGACGGCGGCTCTGATCAAGACTGTCGTACTGAATCTGGATGTCGACCCGGTCAAGTTCGAAATCGGTACCGATATCGCTGACTCCGGGCTGATCGACCACGACCTCGTCGTCCACCGTGATGCGCAACGGCGGGCGCGAATCGGTCACGTCCACTCCAGGGGACTCGGCCTCATGCGGGACGCTCAGAACGCGGACATCTCCACCGCCACGTTGCTCCTTTTCGTCCTCCGACGCGAAAGCCTGACCGGGGCCTATGCCCAGGGCCGTGGTAATGGCGGCGGCCAGGAGGGTACGGCGCATCGGGGTGTTTGCCCCCATGGAGAGAAGCTGACTGCTCATTTCGCCACCTCCTCTTCAAGCGGCTGCTCCGGAACGGCTTCGACCTCGATGATCAGGGGGTAATCCCGGCCCTTCTCACTCCAGATCGCCTTGATGGCTTCCACCGTCTGGTAGATGCGCTCGTCCACCGTCCATCGATCCTCGCCTGGCTGATTCACGTACTTGATACGGATGACCGCGGGTCGTTCAGTGCCGGTAGCTTTCTCGAGCAGCTCGGGCAATGCCTTGTTCGCCCAATCCCCGGTGAGTTTGACGCCGTCGTAAGCGCGCTGATCAACAGTGAGGCGCACCATGCGGTACAGGGAGGCACCGAAGTTCGCCTTGATCAGCTTGCCTCGGGTCGCCCGCACAACGCGCGGGTTCTCCGTACTCATCCGGTAACCCGACGGCAGCGAAGCGGTGTCGAGCTTGACGATGAAGTTGCTACCGCGGTCACGCCTCGGAATGTCAGCGCAGGCGATGTGGTAGCGCCCGTTGTAATCGGTGGTGATACGCAGGCCGGAAACGGTGGCCAGGCGCACACCGGGAAGGCCGGGCTCGCCCTTGTCCTGGTAGGCATTGCCGTTCTGGTCGTCCCATACCTTGCCGATGATGTCCGTGCAGTCGAACAGCGGGTCAGGAATGATGATGACCGTGGCCTCGGCGATATTCGACAACTGAACACCAGCTACCGACTCGACGAAGGTGATGTTGGTGTACGCGCCATCGCTGACGCCTGTACCCACCACTAACACCATCTCCACTGTTTTGGTCTGCTGCGCCGCGAAGGTCTGCCCCGTCCAGGTCAGTTCCCGACCGTTGACGGTGGGCTCCACCTTCACGCCATCGATGGCCGCGGTGTTCTCCACGTACTTGAAGCCGGGCGGCATGGTGTCCTGAAGAACCGCGTTGTTCGCCGCCACCCCGGAGGTGTTGGTAAAGGTCAGCGTGTAGGGAATCCGCGCACCCCGCGTCGTACGGATGATGGAGGTGTCCTTGGTGGCGAAGAAGGTCGCCTGAACCGTGGCCGTCGTCGCCGTCACCTGATCCAGCGGAATGTGGTTGTGAATGACGTTCTCGTCGCCCGCTGCAAGGGAGAAGGTCAGGAAGTACAAGGTCGACTGGGCACCGGTGGGCACGGTCTCCTGGGTCTGTACCCGACAGGGGTCACCCGCCACCGGGTCGATCTGGCTGCCGCCGGCGGTGCAGTTGGTCGCGTCCAGGGTACGGGTATCAACCGGAATCAGCGTGGAGGTGCGCTGCTCAAACCCGGTAGGTACCGTGAAGGCTATGGTGTAATCGGTCGCGCCCGGACACCCGGCGCCGAAATTGACGATATCGAAGCGATAGCGGCCATCGGTCCCGGTAACCTGATTCTGCTGCCCCGCGGCCACACAGGCGGTGGGCACCAGGGCGCCATTGGCGAACAACTGCACGGTAACACCCGCAACCGGTTGGCGCGTGACAGCGTCGTAGAAGCGGCCGGAGGGGTCGAGCGGAAGGCTCTGGTCCGTTACTTCGGTACCGTAGAAAAGCTGAATCCCGGTGATGGTGCTCGTGCCGGTGGTACCCGCGTTCGAACCGGAAACCGTTTCGCCCTGCCCCAGCGCACCGCAGTCGAACTGAACGTCGTAGCTGTCGCCGTTGACGAAGTCATTCCAGGCCCGGAACTCGTAGTCCCCGTTGCTATCGGAGGTCGTCGTCTGCTGGACCGTACCGTTGGAATCGACCAGCTTGACGGTACAGTTGCTGAACTTGTCTTCGTCTGGGTCTACTACGCGATCCCCATCGTCGTCGAACCAGACCGTTCCGGAAAGAAGGACCTCACCCGTGGGATCGTCGCCGACGTTCGTGACAGTGATACGCAGGGCGCTTTGGTCTGAATCCGCGAGGACACGTGCCCAGGTATCGAGGGTGACGTTGTTACCACGGCCGTCATTGGCACCATCGCCTACCCACTTGTGGCCGCCGTTGGGTGATGCGGCTGCATTCTCACCATTTAGGTTTTTCAGAGGGTCGTTGTCCGCGGGCGGACCGGCAAACGCGCCAACGTTGCTATCGTCGTAGAAGACCTCGGTCACATTGCCATTGCGGGTGATCGTGAAACCGTTGGGGTTTCCTTCGAAATCAGCGGCGGGAAAGTGCACTTCCGAAACAGATATCTCAGATTTCAGAAGCGTATCGACGTTGCCCACTGGGACATCGACACCATTACCGTCCTTACCGTCCCAAGCGATCGTGCTTGACTGTCCCTGGATGGTGGATTTCAGCAGGACCACATCTTCCGCGTCTTCGAAGTTACCGTTGTCGTTCAGATCCAAGGTAAGTGTGGTGGTACCGGTAACCGTCGCTGTGAACGTAAACGTACCGCCCTGCCCGACTTCGGTGATGCCCTCGACGTTATTGTTTCCGATGAATTTCAGATCGGTGGGGCCTTGCTTGACCGATGGCGTGGTGTTCAGCCAGGTCGTGGAATCAGTGAACGCGGACCCGAATGATGCGGTCGTGTCGTTCTGATCCGAGAAGCGCGCGGATGCCGGCATCGAGCTATCCAGATCATTGAAGAACACCTTGTATGTAACGAGGTTGTTCGTCGTGTCATCAGGTGCCGCCGGCTGGTGCACGTTCGGAGTGGACGTGTTCGCCGACTGAAACGTCGGGGTGACGTTGTCGACGTCCAGCACGCCTTTGTTGTTGGCGTAAAAGTTGAAGCCGAAGGGCTCGCCATCATTTACGGTGAACTTAAACGTATGGCCGTCTTTCGTGTGAACGAAAACGCTCATATTCAGCGTATTGGTGAACTGGACCGTGCTTCCCCAGAACAGGTTGAAGTACGCCCGTCCACTCTGGGCGGCCCCCGTGTTGACGGCACTGACGTCCGCGTTCACGACGGTCACATCCCACGCGGAAAGGGTGAAATCCCCCGCTGCGTCGGGAAACTGGGTTCCGTCAGCCGGGTCGGCGTCGACGTCGGCGCCGACCTGGGCGGAACCGGAAGCCACGAACCACACCCGATGAATACCGGTCTGGGTTACTACGAAAGCACAGGGGTTGTAGTTGGCCGCGCCAATTCCGTTCAACGGGCTGAGGTCAGGCCCGGCAAGCTCCTGGCCACGCGTGTCGATCAAACCGAAGGTTGCCGCAACGCCATCGTTCGGATAGGTACCGGCGGCGAACAGATCATTTTTACAGCTGGTGTTGGTCGTGCCATCCGGGCTGGTGATCACGATATCGGCGGTCGCGTTGATATCGAACGCCGAGTGGCCCATGAGCAAACTTTCGCCCGCGGCGGCGTACACGTTGATCGAATTCCGCCGGTGCATCCCGAGGGGCGTCGCATTCACGTAGTGCATGCGGGCGCGTTTGCCTGCCTGGCCGTCTGGCGCAAGGTCGACCGAGCCCTCGCCCAAAGCCTGCGGAATGGCAACCAGGTTGGCCAGAACGAGAAGCCCCGCTACCTGGACTGCCTGAGCACTGGAGTTGCGAACCCACGCAAGAGCGCGAGACGGAAATCGGAGCCACCAGCTTACCTGTGGTTCGGTCATGGTTTCCCACCAGAATTCACGCACTCCGGCGCCTGATTTACCCGACTGTCCATATGTCGGAGACCGGGTACCGCGCACGGGTCGTGCCACAGCGCCCCAAGAGAGTGTGTTTATTTTGTTGGACAGAGTATCAAAGAAGCGAGCTAAGCGACTAAAAAATCTAAATTTCATCGAACTCTCGAATCCTTTCCTGCCAGGGTTTCATGGAGCGGACATTAAGGGTTCTCTCTCACACGCGTCAGTTAAGCTCTTAACATTGGGATGGAATAGCTCTCCCAAGCATGTGCCCCGGGTTCATGGAGACCCCTGCATACCCGGCTGTGGCAAGGCAACCGGGGTTTGGTTGATAATCCCGCCCGTTTGCACCACCCATGACGCGACAGGCACCCGACTTCATGTCCACCGAGATCCCCAGCGACGTACGCGATGCCGTACACGAGATCCTGAAGAACCATGCCGAGAACGACACCTCGGCCATGACGGCGGAGAGCACCCTTGAGGAACTCGGCATTGATTCCCTGGCGGTGATCGAGATCATCTACGACGTGGAGGAGAAGTTCGATATCACGGTCCCCGACATCTCCGAAATCGAAGGCATCGAAGAGCAGTTCAAGACGGTCGGCGACGTGGTCACCGCGATTGGCGGCTTGGTCGTGAAAGCACGCTCGGACAGCGCCGCGGAATGAGTGCACGTGGATCGGGCCCGGGCGCCGGGCCGCGTATCGTCGTTACGGGTCTTGGCGTCGTATCCGCCCTCGGCAACGACGTCGCCACCTTTGACGAAGCCCTTTTCAAGGGCGATGTGGGCATCGGCCCCATCACACTCTACGACGATGGTCCGGTCGAGATGCGCGTGGCCGCGGAAGTTCGCGGCTATGACGAAAAAGACCATTTCTCCAACAGCCAGCTGACCCTCATGGACCGGTTCGCACAGTTCGCGCTGCTCAGTGCGCGCGAAGCGGTCGCGGACAGCGGGCTCGACTTCGCGGCCGCCGCGAACGACAAGTACACCCCCGGCAACCTGGGCAATCGCACCGCCGTCGTACATGGCACGGGCATCGGGGGCCAATCAACCCAGGACGCTTCCTACCACCGACTGCTGGTCGACCAGATCCTGCGCACGCATCCCTTCACCATCCCGAAGCTGATGCCCAATGCGGGTGCCAGCCAGATCAGCATGGAGTTCGGCATCACCGGCCCGAGCCTGACCACGGCCACCGCCTGCGCTTCGACCGCGCACGCCATTGCCATGGCCGTGATGCTGCTGCGCTCCGGGCAAGCCGACGTGGCCATCACCGGCGGTGCCGAGGCCTGTATCAACTTCGGCACCATGCTCGCCTGGAAGGCGCTGCGGGTGACGGCAAAAGACACCTGTCGCCCCTTCTCAAACAAGCGCGGCGGAATGGTCGTGGGCGAAGGCGGCGGCACCCTGATTCTCGAAACCCTGGAGCACGCCCGGGCCCGGGGCGCCACCATCCACGCGGAATTGACCGGTATAGGCATGAGCGCGGATGCCGGAAACATCATCCAGCCTTCCGGGGACGGTGCGGCGTTGGCGCTGGCCAACTGCCTGTCCGACGCGGGCCTGAGCCCGGAGGATGTGGATTACATCAATGCCCATGGCACAGGCACAGCCCAGAACGACCCGACCGAATCGGCTGCTATCCGCAAGGTCTTCGGCACCCACGCCGATAACGTAGCGGTATCCTCCACGAAATCCATGCACGGGCATGCTCTGGGCGCCGCCGCGGCGCTGGAGGCGGTCGCCACGATTCTGGCGCTGCGCCGCCAGACGGCGCCGGCAACGATGAATTACCTGGAACCGGACCCGAAATGTGACCTGGACTATGTTCCCAACGCGGCGCGGCCCATGGAAATCCGCAACGCCCTGTGCAACTCGTTTGCCTTCGGTGGGCTGAACGCCGTGGTGGGCTTCAGCCGATTCCAGGGCTGATCCAAACGGCCGCCCGGGGTCTCATGGTCCTCGGTCACTCGTGCAGTAGTCCGATTGCGGTGCTCCGCACACCCCGTGGCTCGTTCAGTGGCTGAATCTCCCAGCGAAGGAAATCACGAGTAGATCGGGCCCTCTCCCTCGGGACGACGGCGGAAACGCGGGTAGATCCAGAGATACTGATCAGGACTGTTGCGTACAAGATCCTCAATCGCCTTGTTCATGACGGCAACGGAGTGCTCCACCGGGCCCTCATTGATCGCCGCATCCACCGGCCGAACCACCCCGCGAAAGCCACTGCCATCGGGCAGACGTTCCGCGTAAGCGATGACCACACCGACCTTGGAGCGTATGGCCAGGCGCGCCACGAAGTTCATGGTGTACGCCGGAATACCGAAGAACGGCACGAACATTCCCCAACCCTTGCCCGGGTCCTGATCAGGCAGAATCCCCACCAGTTCATTTCCTTTCAGTGCGGCGTATACCGCGCGGATACCATCCACGGTGGTCGGCTGCAGTCGATTGCCGTTGCGCTCGCGGGCCCGCTTGATGCGCTCCTCCCACACCCCGAGCTTCCCTGTGCGGTAGAGACTGGTCATGGGCGCCATTTCAGGCACCAGCAGGCCCATGATCTCCCAGTTTCCAAGATGCGGGGTCAAGGCGATCACGCCGTTACCGGCATCGCGCAGTTTCTCGAAATGCTCAAACCCCTCGACCCCCCGGTTCAAGGGACGCACCCGCTCGATGGGCCAGAGCCACATGGGCCCCAGTTCCATGATCGTCTTGCCGGTCTGGCGCAGGCTTTGGCGGAGCAATGCATCACGCTCAGTGGGCGGCAACTCGGGAAAGCACAGCTCGATGTTGCGCCGTGCGATATCCCGACCACCATTCGGAAGGTGATACATGAGCCAGCCCAGGGCCACACCGACCCGCTGCACGGTGCGCAGGGAGAAGGGCTTCAGAACGCGGAACACCAGGTAGATGGCGAGGGGGATCTGGCGTTTCAGGGGCCGTTTGATGGAACGCAACAGTGAGCGGCTCACCGGCGACTCCCGGGAGACCGCGGTCGGCCGAATCGGGTTGTCATTCTGGTGCGGGTCATTCCCGCCCCCCTGGATCAGTCACGAAAGGCGCCGAAGCTTCCAGCACTGCGAGGGGCTTTTCAAGGCGGTTGTTCCGCTTTCAGGGCTGCCATTCGGAGACCGGCGAATGATCGGTGCTGAGAACTTCATGGGTCGGAGGGCACAGTCACGATCCGCACGTCCAGCTTCCCCGCCCCTTCAGACTCACGGCTCAGACGTCTCAAAGCAACTCCCGGACGGGTCTGAAAGATCGCCGGTGCCAGGGACTGGGCCCGTAGCGGCGCAGCGCCTCCAGGTGTGTCGCCGTCGGGTACCCCTTGTGCCGGTCCAAACCATACTCGGGAATGCGCTCGTGAAGGGCACACATCTCTCCATCCCGGGCCACCTTGGCCAGGATGGACGCCGCCGCGATAGACGGCACCGTCGCATCCCCCTTTACGACCGCGGTCGCGGCGCAGGCCAATCCAGGCGGAACCCGGTTGCCATCGATGTAGACGTGGTCTGGCACGATCGCCAATCCCTCCACGGCCCGCCGCATGGCGAGCAAAGTGGCATGCAGGATGTTGAGCTCATCGATCTCCTCGACCTCCGCCCGCCCCAAACTCCATGCCAGGGCACGCTCACGGATCAGCGGGGCAAGCACCTCACGTCGTGCCTCGGACAGTTTCTTGGAGTCGTTCAATCCCTCTATCGGGCGGCGGGGATCCAGAATGACCGCGGCAGTGACCACCGGCCCGATCAAAGGCCCCCGTCCCACCTCATCCACACCGGCAACCCGCCGCGTATCCCCCTCGTCCCAAAGCCCCAACTGATCCATCAGCCGACACCACCGAAAAAACGCTTTGCGATGGCATCCGCCGCGGCTTCGCTGGCGTTTCGTTTCAGGCGCAGACGCTCACGATCGAAGTCCACCATCAAGGCATCGTGGTCAGCATCCAGCATACGCAGCACCGCGGGGCCCACATTGGCTACGGTGCAATCGCTCTGAACAAATTCCTCGACCGCCGCACGCCCCAGGATGTTGTTGGGCAGATTCAACCACGGCACGTAGAGCGTTCGCTTCATGTGCCACCAACTCAGGCGCGGTTGGATGTAAACCACCACCATCGGCCGTCGCAGGATCATCGCCTCCAGGGCTGCCGTCCCCGAGGCCAGCAACACGGCCTTGGAGGCGCCCATCGCCTCGTGTGACTGCCCATCGAGAAGCGTCACGGGCAGATCGCCCAGCTGTTGCGCGAATGCCGCCTTGAGCCGGGCATTCGCCATGGGCGCAACGAAGCGCAGGCCCGGCCGCTGCTCGATCAACCAACGAACGGTATCGGCGATCAGCGGGCCGTTCAGCTCCACTTCCCGGCCGCGACTTCCGGGCATAAGGCACAGCCACTCCCCTTCTTCATCGAGACCGAGCTCGCGACGCAGGGCGACGGGATCACGATCCGGATCCAGGGCATCGGCCAGGGGATGGCCCACGAATTCGACGGGTACGTCGTGCCCCTCGTAGAACTTCGCCTCGAACGGGAAGAGCGTCAGCATGAGATCCACGGCCGGCTTGATCTTGTGCATGCGCTTGGGGCGCCAGGCCCACACGGAGGGACTCACGTAGTGCACCGTTGGGATACCACGCTCGCGCAACCAGGTCTCCAGTTGCAGGTTGAAGTCGGGGGCATCGATACCCACGAACAGGTCTGGAGGATCGGCCAGAAGACGGTCCCTGAATTCGTCGCGCAACTTGAAGATGCGGCCTTTGCGGCGGTAGTAATCCCACAGGCCGAAAACCGCCAGGGCCTCGGACGGGTACCAGTCCTCACAGCCCTGCTCAATCATGCGCCGCCCGGCAATACCGACGAAGCGACACCCGGGATAACGTCGTTTGAGGGCCTCGACCAGATGCCCCCCAAGCAGGTCACCGGAGGCTTCACCAGCACACAGGGCGATGGTCCGCGGTGCGTCGTTCCCGGCCCCACCCGGTTCAGGATTCATCACGATCCACGGACAATTTCTTCAGCTCTCCTTCCAGCGCGCGCACCCGCCGGACCAGGGAATCGAGTTCATGGAACCGCGCCTGATTCTTACGCCAGCTCTTGTTGGGTTCGACGGGAATGCCTGATGAATACACCCCAGGCTCCGAGATCGACTTGGTCACCATGGAGAACGGCGTGATGTGTACATCATCGACCAGTTCCAGATGGCCCAACACCAGGGCATTGACCGAGATGGAACAGCGCTTGCCCACAACCGCACTGCCCGCAAGGGTGACCTGCGCCGCGATCGCCGTATGGGCACCCACCCGCACGTTGTGACCGATCTGTATGAGGTTATCGAGCTTCACCCCGTTGCCCACAACCGTGTCGTCGATCGCCCCCCGATCGATGGTGGTGTTCGCCCCCACCTCCACGTCGTCACCGAGGATCGCCGTCCCCAGTTGGGCGATCTTCTCCCAGCGTTCACCATCGAATGCCTGACCGAATCCGTCCGCGCCGACCACCGCCCCGGGGTGGAGCAGACAGCGCTGACCAACAATCACGTCATGCACCAGGGTCACGGAGGCAACCAGCTTGCTGCCCGCCCCGACCCGGACGCGTTCCCCGACCACGCAGTTGGGCCCGACGTAGACTTCATCTCCGATCTCGGCACCGTCCTGCACCACCGCACCCGCCTCCAGAGTGACGCCCTCACCGATAATGGCCGTCGGAGCGACGTGAGCGAGGGGATGCACCCCCGGGCCCACGCTGGGCGTGGGCTCGAACATCTGGCTGACCCGTGCATAACCCGCATAGGGGTTTGTACAGACGATGGCTGGCACCGGGCAATCCTCGGCCAGGTCTTCGGTCAGAATCACCGCACCCGCGTCGGTGTCCTGAAGGAACTTCTTGTAGCGCGGGTTCGCGAGGAATGTGATGGTGCCCGGCTTTCCGTTCTGGATCGTGGAAACGCCGTGGATCAGCAGTCCACCGTCACCCTGGACCCGCGCATCCAATGCCCCGGCCAGCTCTTCCAACTGAAATGAGAGCGGCGGTTTTTTCCCGCCGGAGTTGGACGCATCCGATTGTGATGACATGGCATTGGGGTTCTGGCTCGATTCCGCGTGGCCCACCGCCCCGCGAGTGCCCGGAAGTCTCAGACAGCACCATGGTATTTTCAAGCTGACACCTCAGCCGATCCGTACCCTCCTTCGTGACACTCAGGCAGCCGCCCCGATTGAGCCTTCCCATCTTTGCCGTTCTGGCGCTGTTGGGGTCAGCGCCAAACCTGTCGGCGTCAACGGCGATAGAGGTCGGGCCCCTCCCGGAGGGATCTGAGATTCTGGCTGCCGCGCACCGCGTGGTGCGGGCGCTGGATTTTGACAGCATCGCCTACACCCGGGGCAATGACGATGGCGCCGGGCCCATCCTGGTCAATCGAAGCGGATCAGGGCGCCCCTGGATCAACCGCTTCGAAAGCCATTTGCGTAACCGGCCCGGCCACGGCGCCGACCTCTTGGTGATCTATCATTCCGGCACCCTCAAGGGCACGGCAGTGCTCGTGAATCGCGACGACGGCCCGGACGCCCACCACCGCATCACGCTGTGGCTGCCCGCCCTGCGCAAGACCCGCCGCATTGCCCGTCCGGACTCCTCCGAGGGTTGGACCGGGTCCTTGTTCACCTACGGGGAAATCATGCTTGGACGCCCCTCGGACCTGCGTGCCCGAATCATCGGCGTGCGGACCCTGGATCGCTGTCTGCGCTCCATGCAGCTCGCGAACGAACAGCATGATGGCACCCTGCGACGTCTTCCCCAACGGAGCTGCGACCATCGCGGCAAGAGCGTCTACGAGGTCGTCTCAACACCGGTCACCCCCCGGTGGTTTGATCGTCAGGAAGCACTCATCGGAGCACGGGACAAGGCACCCTATATCGTGAGGTATTACCTCCACGGTGCACTCGTCAAAACCGTCGAAACGGACTGGCAACCGGTCGCCCCCGGTGAAACGGCGCTCTTTCCGCGCTACAGCTACGCCTATACACCCGCAGACGCGCGCGAGAGCCTGATCTATCTACCCCGCGCAAGCATCGCGGTGAACCCGGACCACCCAGCGGCGTTCTGGTCGGAGCGAACCCTGCGTCGCATACGACGCTGAGCACCCCCCGGGGCTCATTCCACGTAAACGGGCGTATGGCGTGCGGCGCGCCATCCGAGCCCCTGGAGGGGCCTCCCGCCGGGAACAGGCACAAAAAAACCCGGGTTCAGCGAAACCCGGGTTGTTTGGCGCCGACGCTCCTCGTTCAGCGAGTGCGGCGTGCCCAGAGCAAGCCCAGCAACCCCGCCCCGAGCAACAAGCCGCTGCCGGGGACCGGCACCACTGACGCGGCGTACTTGACGTCATCGATCTGAGCACCGTCATTGGAACCACCCACGGTCAACAGGGTGAACGAGGTAAACGCCGTATCCGTGACCATACCCAGAAACAGGGTATTCGCATCGGCGAGGCCGGAAGCAGAATTGAGCAGACCACTCTCCCCGGAATTGGTCGAGAAGCTCATGGTCGCGGCAGCTTCGAAGTAATCATGCAGATCGAAACCGAATGCGGTCACGGCCTGCGAGAAATTGAAGGTCATGGACCAATCGCCATCGCCCACGTCAGAGACACCGATGCCCGTGGTGGCGGTATGAGTGGTTTCGAATCGGAATATGTCATCCGCGTTGGAACTGATGCTCGTCAGCAGTCCGCCGGAGCCCACGGTCAGGGGCGAACCCGTCCCGGAATCGGTATTGAAGTCCTCGACGGTCAGGCCCGCACCGGCCGCAGCATCGAAATTGGCTTCATTCTGGTAGGTCAGAAATGCGGCGTTGGCGCCACCGAACCCGACGGAACCCGCGAGAAGGGATGCTAACAATGCCCAGTTCTTGCATTTCATCATTATCGTTTTTCCTCAGCCTGACGGTAGTTCACGCAATACCAAACCAGGCAAGCAAAACCCGGACCACAAGAAATATCTCTTTTGAAACAACACGATAAACTATGACGCCGAAATACGACCTACCAGAATGTAAATTACCCTGACAGTCTGACCGGCCGACTACAGTGCCTGATCCCTGGCCTCCTTTTTCTCCGCATCGACCTGGCGCGCCAAACGGTACGCCAGGTGGTACTTCTTGATATTGCGCACGTACTGGACCGTCTCACGGCCCACGATCCGCGCCGCGGCGACCTCCACGTGTCCAAACCAACGGTTCGGGTCCAGTCCCATCTCCGCAGCCATTGCCCGCATCCTACGGACCTTGGCCGGGCCCGCGTTGTATGCGGCCCAGGAGAAAGCCAGACGATCCTGTTTGGCAATATCGTCCCCACTGAAATAGCGGTCGCGCAGGAAAGCCATGTACTTGGCCGCGGCGTGGACATTGCGTTCAGGGGTGGATATGTCCTCCATCCCCACATTCGGGTCACTGGCGGTACTCGGTAACAACTGCATCAGCCCCACAGCCCCGCGATGGCTAAGGGTTTCGTGTTTGAGGCCCGACTCCTGATAGGCCTGCGCGGCCAGGGCAAGGGGGTCGAAACCATAACGTTCCCCGTAGGTGCGGAAGAGACCGATGAAGCGGTTGAGCCGGTCCTGCTCCTCGGCACGATTCGGGTCCGTAATCCAGCGCGTGTTCTCAAAGTAGCGCTTGAACAACATGTTCCCGAGCAAGGTGCCCTTGCCCCCTTGATCCACAAATCGATCGAGGGCGGCCTGCAAGCGGGGGCTGTCCTTGCGCAGGACCCACCCGACTGGATTGCCCTCCGCCACCTTGATGTCCTCGCGCAGGCGGATGTCTGGCAAGACCTTGGCCCACAACCGCCCGCGATAGTCGTCAATCACGGTCACATCCAAGGCACCGGCATTGACCAGTTCGAGCAGGTCCTCACTGAGCAGGCGCGCATCGGCCTCCACCACGCGAATCGGCGCCAGGCCCCGGGAGCGGAAATCCTCGTTCACCGCGCGCAGGTGAGTGGCGTAACTGCTACCACGCAACACCACGACTTCCCGCCCGGAAAGATCCTCCAGCCGGACCACATCGGAAACATCCTTGTGGGTCACCACGATCTCATCCACGCGCATACGCTTTCCCGTGGCGAAATCCACATGCTCTTGCCGGTCAGCGGTCACGGTGAGGAAGTGCGCCCCGATGTCCCCGAGGCCCTCGGCGACGGCAGGAATCATGCGGTCGAAGGTTACGGGCAGGAATTGAACCCGCACCTGCTTGGCCGGATCGGTCACCCCCTCGTTGAGTTGTTGTTCGAAGGCACGCAGAAATTCCGCCTGGATACCGCGCATGCGCCCATCATCAATGAAAAAGTCCGTACGGCTA
The DNA here is from genome assembly GCA_049604295.1 of Gammaproteobacteria bacterium. Lineage (GTDB taxonomy): Bacteria > Pseudomonadota > Gammaproteobacteria > JACKNK01 > JACKNK01 > JBMYTL01. Next base: position 14,328 of record JBMYTL010000006.1, on the reverse strand, counting down.
TACGTCACCAGGGCCCGGATCACGCCCTTGTCCCGCAAGGTATCCAGGTCGCCCGTATAGGGCGGCAAGCCGGCATCGCGCAGAACGGTCACACCATCTGCTCCCCCCCCCGCTTCCGAAGCCGGTGCGTCACCGTTGCCGCAGCCTGCCATGGACATGACCGCCAGGACGAAAAGCACGCGGGCAAAATCGAACCCTGATCGACACGCCGGTTGTGCGGCACTGCTTGCAATCATGTTTGTACACACTCCCAGGGAACAACGGGAACACACAGACATGGAGGCCGATTCGACATCACGCTCCAGACGCGGGCGACGCCCGTCGTGTCCGCCTATCCCCAGCTACATCACGGGTACGAGCCTAACGGCGATCAGGCAATGTCCACCACGGAATCGACGACGGGGAATACCCGTGGCATTCAAAAGCTGACACTCAGTTGGATCTGCCCGGTGTATCCGAGCGTGTTCTGACCCAGGCCCAGCACACCGAAATCCATGGACACGCGATTTCCGCCGCGGGTCATCAGCGTCACTCCCGCTCCCAGGTTGCCCCCCCAACGCTCAAGATCGACGATTTCCGTGGTTGAGACCCGTAGCTGTGTCCGCTCCCGGTCAAAGTAATTGAGCGTCGCGGACAGGCGGGGACGTAAGGAACGGAACAATGTCCCGTCCAGACGATAGCGACGCGAAGCCGATACGGCGGCGGACACCGTGCGGTCACTGGAGTGGCTCTCTGGCACGAATCCACCACCACTGTCCGTGTACGACTCGCGCTCTGATCGGGACCAGGCAGCCGCGACTGATGGGGTGACCACCACCCCCCGCTTGACGAACTGCCCCCCGAGGGAAACCGACGCCGAGGTCAGGGTCGTCTGCGCACTGCCGCCAGCGCCGGCGATGACGATGTCCTGATCGCCCCGTTCACGGGACAGAGACAGGCCCGCGGAAAGTCGATCTAAAACACGGTAGCGGGCGTATAGCCCGCCGCCGTTCTGACGTGCCTCAACATCCGTTCCCATGGCAACGCTATCCGTATCGCTATCGGCACGGGAGACGAAAGCCCCGAGGGTCACATCATCAGCGGGTTTGATGGCCAAACCGCCAAGGGCGTGAAGCGCCCAACCATCGTAGCCGGCGTCCGTTTGCGCATCGAAGACCGTCGCACGCCCCCGCACCCAGAGATTGATCGGCATGCCGGCGATGCGCAGCGCGGACTCATCGAGGTTGACGGGGGTGCCCGCGGCACGGGCGGCGCGCAGCAGCCGATCCGTGGACAAGGCGAAGCCGACACCGCGTGCCAGCGGCGTGAACAGAACGATGTCGCCGTCACCCAACTCCGCGGGGTCCTCGTTCACCCGCTCCAAGTCGTTTTCCGCTCCCTCCAGATCGTTCTCGAGGGATTCCACCCGCCGCTGGCGCTCGAGAAGTCCTGTCATGCCCCGTTCTTCGAGCATCTTCTCGAAACGTTCGGTCAGAGCAGCGGAGCGTTCCAGAAACTCGCGCGCCTCGCGGCTTCCCGCCTTCCCCGGATCCCCCTGCCCTCCGCCGATGATGATTTCGTAATTGATCTGGGCATCGCCATCGAACAGGGCCCCCGGGGACAGGGCAACCTCCAGATCACGCCTTTCCTCGAGATAGGCCTCGTAAAGCGACTGGAACTCCGCGTAACCGCTCGCCGACTCAAGTGACCCCACCGCCCCCCGGAGTGCCCCCTTGGCCACCTGAACCTCGCGTTCGAATACCGAGGCACCGCTGGCCACACCCGGTAGCGCTGCCGCGGTGGTCGGCAGTCGGTTGGCTGATACCACTGTCGCGGCGCCTTCCAGAGCGGAAACCTTTTGCGCCGTGCTCACCGTGCTGGAATCGTCCCCGGTTTCCTTATCCGTGGAGGTATCCGTCGTGTCCGGATCGGACGGGGCACCCGCGTCGGAGTCTGAGTCGGATTGCGTATCAGAACCGGTATCCGGATCGTCAGTTGGCTCACTGACCGGCTCCGGCTCGGAAGCGGCCGCTGTGCAGGTCATGGTCATTGAAGCCCCCGCCCCGGCTGTCGCCAGCAGTGTGGTGCCGAGGGCCGATACCCCGTCTTCATTGATGGTCTTGCTCTGGGTGCCCGAGGTGTTACTGCTGAACAAGGCCGTGTTCGACGGCAACAGATCCACCGTTGCCACCTGCGGTGGACCCGCCGTCGTGATGAGCAGCACATCGCCATTGTCGAAGGGTCCGTTCACCGAACCGTTGAATGTGCCGTTGGCCGCGACCGTGGCATCCCCGTCACCGGCATTCACATTGGCGCACCCGGCGGAGACCGCCCATCCCGGCGATGAAATCGATGCCAAGGCAACCCCCAGGACTGCGCCGTAACGAACACGGATCATGCCTTCACCTCCACCTTGGGCACACACATACCACCAAACCGGGGCAGCGGTCGGCGACCAGAAACCCACACCCTACTTGGGACATCACCCGGCGTACGTTCACTGCCGCCATGGGTTTACACCCGCCTTCTACGTGAAGTGGCCCACCCTCGGTAAACATCCGGCGCACGTGTCCGGCCATAAACCGGCTGGTCGTCCCGGCCGGGATGCCCCATCACATCGCAGTGGGTCTGTGCATAAACTGCAAACCATGGCAGACCCCGGACATGGCATTTGCCGTGTGCGCTTCAGGCCCCGGATCAGATACATCCGCGCCCCCCGGATGTAACGCATACGGCACCGGGGCTTCCGGCACGACACCCATACCCGGACGATGCACCGGTTACTGAGGCTATCGATCCAGCTGGGAGAGGTCGCGCACAGCCCCTCGGGCGGCCGATGTGGTCAGCGCGGCGTAGGCTTTTAGGGCCTGGGATACGACGCGATCACGATTCACCGGCTTCCACGCGTTGGCACCGCGCGACTCCATTGCCTCCCGCCGTTCGGCCAACTGGGCATCGGTCAGATCGACGCGGATGGTGCGGTTGGGAATGTCGATCTCAATGGTGTCGCCCGGCTCCACCAGGCCGATATCCCCACCTTCGGCGGCCTCCGGGGAGCAGTGGCCGATGGACAGGCCGGAGGTGCCTCCCGAGAAGCGGCCATCGGTGATCAGGGCGCAATCCTTGCCCAGGCCCTTGGATTTCAGGTAGCTGGTCGGATAGAGCATCTCCTGCATACCGGGGCCACCCTTGGGGCCTTCGTAGCGGATAAGCACCACGTCACCGGCCTTCACCTTGTCACCCAGGATGCCGTCGATGGCATCCTCCTGGGACTCGAATATGACGGCGGGGCCGGAGAACTCGAGGATGGTTTCATCAACCCCGGCGGTCTTCACGATACAGCCGTCTTTGGCGATATTGCCGTAGAGCACGGCCAGGCCGCCGTCCTTGGAATAGGCGTGCTCGATGTCACGGATACAGCCGGACTCACGGTCCAGGTCCAGGTAGGGCCAGCTGGCGGCCTGGCTGAAGGCCACCTGGGTGGGGATGCCCCCGGGGCCGGCGATAAAGCGCGTTTCGGCTTCGGCTGCGTTTACCACATCCCAGCGGGCGATGGCGTCCCCCATGGTCTTCTCATGCACGGTCCCGCAATCGGCATGGATGAGACCACCGCGGTTGAGTTCGGCGAGGATGCCGATGACGCCCCCGGCTCGATGTACGTCTTCCATGTGGTAGGTCTGGGTGGCCGGGGCCACCTTGCAGAGGTTGGGAATCTTGCGCGACATGCGGTCGATATCGGCCATCGTGAAATCCACGCCAGCCTCGTGGGCGGCGGCCAACAGGTGCAACACGGTGTTGGTGGACCCACCCATGGCGATATCCAGGGCGATGGCATTTTCAAAGGCTTCAAAAGTCGCAATGGAACGCGGCAGAACGGATTCGTCGTTGCCCTCGTAGTAGCGCTTGGCCAGGTCGACGGCCAGACGGCCCGCCTCCAGGAACAGTTCCTTGCGCTCGGCATGGGTGGCCAGCAAAGATCCGTTTCCAGGCAGGGAAAGCCCCAGAGCCTCGGTCAGGCAGTTCATGGAGTTCGCGGTGAACATGCCGGAGCAGGAACCACAGGTGGGGCAGGCGCTGCGCTCGATGCTGGCGACGTCCTCGTCGGACTCATCGGGGTTGGCGGCGGACACCATGGCATCGACCAGGTCCAGCTTAACGTCGCCCTTGGTCGCGAGCTTCACTTTGCCCGCCTCCATGGGACCACCGGAGACGAACACCACGGGGATGTTCAGGCGCATGGCGGCGTTGAGCATGCCGGGGGTGATCTTGTCGCAGTTGGAGATACACACCAGGGCGTCGGCGCAGTGGGCGTTGCACATGTATTCGACGCTGTCAGCGATCAGGTCGCGGCTGGGCAGGCTGTAGAGCATGCCGCCATGGCCCATGGCGATCCCGTCGTCCACTGCGATGGTGTTGAATTCCTTGGCGACGCCGCCCGCGGCCTCGATCTCACGGGCCACCATCTGGCCCAGGTCCTTCAGGTGCACGTGGCCCGGCACGAACTGGGTGAAGGAGTTGGCCACCGCGATGATGGGTTTCTGGAAGTCATCGTCCTTCATGCCGGTGGCGCGCCACAGGGCGCGGGCACCGGCCATGTTGCGGCCGAAGGTGGTGGTGCGTGAGCGGTAGGCGGGCATAGTTGGTTGTCCTCAGCAGCGGACCGGCAATTCCAGCACAGCCCAGCGGTGTGGACCAACTTTGTGAGGCTGTGGGATGGGTTATGGCCCTCGATGACCGGTCGGGTGAAACCCACACGGGCCTGACATGCACGGGCATCGGTCCACGCGCTCGCGCAGCCCCGCTCATGGATCACTACCGCCTGAGGGCGGCTTCACCGACATCGAATACCGCGCCGTAATCCGCAAGTCGCAGATCCGTCGACACCACCCGACCGTCCTCCATCTCCAACAGGCAGCGGTGTTTGACCGCCCGGTACACATGGGTGATCTCCAGATCCGACTCATCACCGACCACGATCGCATAACCCTCCTCGTCGGCCTTGCGGCGCACCAGCGCTTCGTCGGCCGTACCGGCGAAAGCGGTGCACAGATTGGAAAACCGCGGATCGTGGTCGATGTCAGGATGGGTACCGCCGTAAAAGTAGACCAGCGCGGCGGTCAGCGCGGCACCCACCGCGCCAAGGACATTGATTCTCATGAGGGATGCGTGCCCCCGGTGTCCTGACTCGGACGATCACGGCAGGCCCGGATACGCACGAGTGCCGCATCGACGTCCACCCCGTCCAACTGCTCCGGCGGCAGAAAACGATCCGCGTACTGCCGGAACACACCCTCGCGCATGAACAACTCGAACAGATCCGGATCGATGTGCCCCCCCTCACACATTGTCACCATGATTTCGATGGTCTCCGACAGGGGCTTGGCCTTTTTGTAGGGCCGGTCTTCAGCGGTAAGGGCCTCGAAAATATCGGCGATGGCCATGATGCGCGCGGGAATGGACATCTGCTCGCGCGTCAATCCCTTGGGGAAGCCCGCCCCATCCATGCGCTCATGATGCCCCCCCGCCATCTCCGGCACCTGTTCCAGATGATCGGGCCAGGGTAGCGCCTTCAACATGATGATGGTCTGGATGATGTGGTCGTTGATCTTGAAGCGTTCCTCCTCGGTCAGCGTGCCCCGCTCGATGGACAGGTTATGCAGTTCGCCGCGGTTGTAGAGGTGCTCCGGCACGTCCATGCGGAAGCCATGGGGATTGGCACCAAACGGTCCATCATCGGATGCACCGGCTCGCGGAATGATGTGCTCCGGCTTGTCCGCCAGCAGAAACTCTTGCGCGGGCGTGGGGACGTGGGGAATCGCCGCCCGTGCCAGGAGCTCGTCCTCGGACAAACCCAGGCGATCATCGAAGTTCCGTATCCATGTGCGTCGGGCCACCGCGCGCAGGCGCTCGAGATCAGCACCGTTCATGGATTCACCGCCCCGATTGAGACGTGCGATGAAGGCGAAGTCATCATCCAGGCGGGCGTATTCGCGATCCCGGATAGCCTCAAGCTCAGCGACATCTCCCCCATCGAGCACCCCGCGCAGGCAGCGGATCTCCGCATCGCGACGCAGAACCTCGAAGCGCGTACGGATCTCGTGCAGGCGGTTATGGATGGTCTCGAGCTTGGTGGCCTTCTCGACCACGTACTCGGGCGTGGTGATTTTCCCGCAATCGTGCAGCCATGAGGCGATGCGAAATGCCTCCCATGTCCGGGCGTCCATATCGAACGAGTCAAACGGCCCGCCGCGGGCGGCGCACGCAGCCTCCGCCAACAGGCGCGCGGCCTCCGGTACCCGCGCACAGTGCCCCCCGGTATGGGGCGACTTGCTGTCGATGGCCGCCGCCAACAATTCGATGATGGCATCGAGCAGGGCCTTCTGATCCTCTACCAGTGCGGTGGTCTCCAGGGCCACCGCCGCCTGGCTCGCGAGGGCCTCGAGCAACGGTACGTGGTCGGACCGGAACGCGGTCAGGGCACCACTGTTCGGGTCACGGGCATTGACCAACTGGACGACCCCCGCGCAAGAGCCGCCACGGTTGATCATCGGTACGGTCAGAATCGAGCGCGTGGTGTAACCGGTACGCTCATCGAATGCCCGCACTTCCTTGAGCGGCCGTTCGCCGTCACTGCCGACATCATCCACCTTGATCGGACGCCCATCGTGGTAGGTCAGGGTCGCGAGGCTATCCCGGTAAGGCCGTTTTTCGGCATCGAACAGGGGCAACGGCCGAAAGCCACCGGCGGAGCTAGAGGCCGCATCAAGGGCGATGTTCAAGGTGATATTACGCGCCATGGCGAAATGCAGGTGATCCCCCTCCACCAGGTAGATCGTGCAGCCATCCGCCGCGGTGATGTCCATGGCCGCCGACTGGATGGCCGCGAGCAGATCATCCGGATCGCGCTCCGCGGTAAGACGGATACCCAGGTGGATCAGCCGGGACTGTACCCCCTCGGCGGCAAGGGTCGCGCCCAACATGTCGTTATAGGCGGCCACCACCTCGCCGAACTCATCCTGACTGTCCCACTTCACCGGTTCCTTGACCCCCTCGTCACGCACCCTGCGCAGAGAACGCAGCAGGCGCAGCAGGGGCTGGTCGATCAACTGGCGGGTCACCAAGCTGGTCACCAGAAGCATGGTGAGGGCCAGTGCCGTCACCAACAGCAGGTTGCCCAGCACGCGCTCGCGGAACGCCCCCCAGATACGCTGGTCGGTGAAGGTCAGCACCACCTTGCCCGCTTGTTCGATCCGCCCCGCACCCACCGCATGCAGTGGATCCGTTACGCGCAGCCAGCTGCGCGCTGGTTGGCTGTCCACCGCACCGACACGCGCCTGAACCCGGCCGTCGGAGTCCAGGACTTCCAGGCTGACGAGATCCGGATCGTTGGTGAGAAAACGGGCAAAGGCATCGATCTGCTCGCGATTGCCCTCACGCACAGGCCCCGCAAGCAGAACGCTGACCTCACCGCGCACTTCCGCCATGTGCCGCTGCAGCGCGTCGATATCGCGCTGGTAGGCACGGAATTCCAACAGCGAGACCATGAAACCGACCGCCGCAACGACCGCCAGCAGGTAGACGAACAACATCCGTCCTCGCACCGTGCTCAGCGATACAGGCAAACGCGATTTGTCGTTTCGGGAAAACACCGGGCAGTGGGTTCAGCGCTTACGCCGGGGATTCAGCGTGTACGCCTGGCCTCCAATACGTTGGGAAGTTGGTTCAGTTTATCCAGCACCCGACTCAACTGGACCGAGTCGTGCACCTCCACGGTGATGGCCATACGCGCACTGTGCTCCGCCTTGTCCGAGGCGGTGTTCACTGCCGTGACATTGACCATTTCGTTGGCCAGGGTGCCCGTAACATCGCGTAACAGACCCTGTCGGTCCACGGCCTCGATGACCAGGTCGACCGCGTAGACCGGCTTTTCCTCGGTATCGCCCCCCTCCCAGCTCACCTCGATGAAGCGGGCACGTTCCTCGTCCGGCATGTTCATCACATTGGGGCAATCCACCCGATGGATCGTGACGCCACGCCCCCGGGTGATGAAGCCGATGATTTCGTCATAGGGCACCGGCGTGCAGCATTTGGCGAACTGGGTGAGCAGACTGCCCACGCCCCGAACGCTGATCTCCTCGCCCTTGGACAGCACCCCCCCGCGCCCTGCTTTGCGTCGGGGCAGTCGTTGCGCGGGTTCCGAACTCTCGGCGGCAGGCAGCAGTTCGGATTGCAGCGCCGCGGCGATCTGCGCCTGGCTGACCAGGCCCCGCCCCACCGCCGCATAGAAATCATCCAGCTGCTCATACTTGAAGCGGGCGGCAAAGGCCTGCATGTCCAGGCCACTCAGATCGAGCCGCTTAAGCTCCCGGTCCACCAGGGCGCGTCCATCGTTGCCGTGACGCCCCGCATCCAACTTGTTGAACCAGGCCCTGACCTTCGCCCGCGCGCCGCTGGTACGCAGATAGCCTTCGCGGGCATCCAGCCAGTCGCGGCTGGGTCCGCCCTCTCGAGCGGTCAGAATCTCCACCTGTTGGCCGGTCTGCAGACTGTAGGTCAGAGGAACGATCCGCCCGTCCACCTTGGCCCCCCGACAACGGTTGCCCACCTCCGTATGGATCGCGTAGGCGAAATCCAGCGGCGTCGCCCCGGCGGGAAGGTCCACCACGCGTCCCTGGGGACTGAACACGTAGATCCGGTCCTCGAAGGCCTCGGCACGGATACGCTCGACCACATCCTCGGCCTCGCCCTCCGCCGGATCATCAGACAGCAGTGTCCGCAACCAGTTGATCTTCCGGTCCAGACCGGGATGGCGGGTCCCCCCCTCCTTGTAGCGCCAGTGCGCCGCGACACCGTGCTCCGAATGCTCGTGCATCTCGAAACTGCGGATCTGAACCTCCAGGGTCTTGCCCTCGGGCCCGATCACCGCCGTATGCAGCGACTGGTACAGGTTGGCCTTGGGATTGGCGATGTAATCATCAAACTCCTTGGGAATGGGCTGCCAGAGAGTGTGCACCAGGCCCAAGGCCGCGTAACAACCGGCGACATCGTCGACCAGGATGCGCACGGCGCGAACATCGAACAGGGATTCGAAATTCACACCCTTGCGCTGCATCTTCTTCCAGATGCTGAAGATATGTTTCGGACGTCCCGCGACCTGGCCCTTGATCCCGGCCTCGTCCAGGGCTTTCCGCAACTGGCCGGTGACCTGCCGGATGTAGGCCTCACGATCCACCCTCCGTTCGTCGAGGGAACGGGCAATCTGCTTGTACGTTGCGGGCTCCAAGAAGCGGAATGACAGGTCCTCAAGCTCCCATTTCAGCTGGCCCACGCCCAGGCGGTTGGCCAGGGGCGCGTAGAGATCCCGCGTTTCCTCGGCGATCGCGGCGCGCTCCGACTCGGGAAGATGTTTGAGATCCCGCATCAGCTGCACACGCTCAGCCAGCTTGATCATGACCACGCGCGCATCCTTGACCATCGCCAAGAGCATCCGCCGCAGGGTTTCCGTCTCGGCGCCGGGATCAGCCTGCATGCGCGTGCGGTAGCCCCCGAAAGCGGACAGCCGTTCGCCCTCCTCGACCATGGCGGCCAGGGTCGGGGAGAAGCGGCTGCGCACGCCAGCGCTGTCGATGAGTCCCGCCGTGCAGGCTGCCGCCAACATGGCCGCGAGCACGGTCTCGGGGTCAGCGCGCAGTTCGATCAGGATCAGGGCGACCGGTGCTGCTTGAACGGACACCCAGCACGGGGTCTTCGCAGGTGCAATATCGACATCCAGTGATATGACCTTATCAAGGGTTTCCCGGTCCTTTTCAGGCCAGCTCCGGGTTGCCTTCACCAGGGCATCGACAACATCCGATCCGGGGCCCGTACCCACCGCTTCGAGGTCATCAGAATGGTCTGTAGTTCGCGGCATTTGGGGTTTACCCGAAGAATCGGACAACAATACGAGGTGACCTGATGGCCCCTCGGGGCTCACGGCACTGAGTGCCGACCGGCACATGGGATACCTTCGCGTCACACCCATGCTGCATGTGCGAAAAAACTTCCGGGACCTGCTTGCAATCCGTCTTCATTGAGATAACCTTACCCCCCATAAAAATAAATTAACGCCAAACCGCGAGGCGTCGATCTCACCACCGAAGCTAGAGAGAGATGACCGGAACCATCGAACAGCTCCGACAGACGAGCTACCTGTTTGCGTCCAATGCAGCTTTCATCGAGGACCTCTATGAGCGGTTCCGCGATGATCCCAACTCCGTCCCCGCGGAGTGGCATGCCTGGTTCCGCGAAATCGGCGAACAACGTCAACATGCGCGCATTGTAAGGCTCCCGGCGCCACCCGGTGCCGTAACCGGCACCGTTGCAGGGGCTTCCACACCGCCGATGGATGCCGATGCCGCCGCCAAACAGGCATCCGTCCTACGCATCATCAACGCCTACCGCGTTCGCGGACACCAGCAGGCGGCCATCGACCCCATAGACTATCGCCCGCTCGGGGAGGTACCGGACCTGGAACCCGGCTTCCACGGTCTCACCGACGACGATCTCGATACGGTGTTCAACACCGGCTCCCTGGCGACCGAGTCCGCCATGCCCTTGCGCGACATCCTCAATCTGGTGCGCCGGGTTTACACGGGCCCCGTCGGCGCGGAGTACATGCATGTCACCAGCACCGAGCAAAAACGCTGGATGCAGGCCCGCCTTGAAGGCACGCAACTCGACCCGGGGTTCACTCCCGAGCAACGCACACACATCTACGAGCGGATCGCCGCGGCCGAGGGCCTGGAGCGTTACCTGCACACCAAGTACGTTGGGCAGAAGCGCTTTTCCCTCGAGGGCGGTGAGAGTCTGATCCCCGCCCTGGACGAAATCATCCAGCGCGCTGGCGCTCAGGGCATCAAGGAGACCGTGGTCGGTATGGCGCACCGCGGTCGCCTCAACGTTCTGGTCAACATCCTGGGCAAGAATCCCTCGGAACTGTTCGCCGAATTCGAAGGCCGCAAGCAGATTTCCAGCGGATCGGGCGACGTCAAATACCACATGGGATTCTCCTCGGACGTGTTAACGGCGGGCGGACATATGCATCTCGCCCTGGCCTTCAATCCATCGCACCTCGAGATCGCCAACCCGGTCGTGGAGGGCTCGGTCAAAGCGCGCCAGGTCCGACGTGGCGACGAAACCGGCGCCCAGGTCCTGCCCGTTCTGATACACGGCGACGCGGCCTTCGCGGGCCAGGGTGTGGTCATGGAGGGGCTGAACATGTCCCAGGCCACCGGATACAAGACCGGCGGAACCGTGCACATCGTGGTCAACAACCAGATCGGATTCACCACCTCGGACCCTCTGGATGCCCGTTCGACCCATTACTGCACGGACGTGGCCAAGATGGTCAATGCGCCCATCCTGCATGTGAACGGCGACGACCCGGAGGCCGTGGTCTTCGCCGCCCAGATCGCGCTGGATTACCGCATGGAATTCCGCCGCGACGTGGTCCTGGACATCGTCTGCTACCGCAGACACGGGCATAACGAGGCCGACGAACCCGCGGCGACGCAGCCCACGATGTACCAGAAGATCCGTCAGCGGCCGACCACGCTCGAGGTCTATGGCAAACGCCTCGAGATGGAGGCCGTCCTGGATGCGGACACACTCAAATCGGTGCGTGACCAATACCGTGATGCCCTCGATGAAGGACGCTGCGTGGCCAACGGCGTGACGGACGATCCGGAACCCAACGAATTCGCCGTCAATTGGGCTCCGTACGTCGGCACCCAATGGGATGACGAAGTCAGCACCGCGGTGCCCGAGGAAGAACTCAAACACCTCGCGGAACTGCAATTGCAGCTGCCCGACGGTTTCCCCCTCCACCCACGCGTCGCCAAGATCATCGAGGCACGCGGCAAGATGGCCATGGGTGGCATGGCCATGGACTGGGGCTTCGCCGAGACACTGGCCTATGCCACGCTCATCAAACAGGGATACCCGATCCGCCTGTCCGGCCAGGACTGCGAGCGCGGTACCTTCTTCCATCGCCACTCCGTTTTGCACAACATCGAAACCGGTGAGGAGTTCACACCACTGGCGAACCTGTTCCCCCACCAGAAGGACTACACGGTCATCAACTCGGTGCTGTCCGAGGAGGCCGTGCTGGGCTTCGAATACGGTTACGCCACCGCCGAGCCGGACACACTGACCATCTGGGAGGCACAGTTCGGCGATTTCGCCAACGGCGCCCAGGTCGTCATCGACCAGTTCATCACCTCGGGCGAGACCAAGTGGGGGCGCCTCTGCGGCCTCGCCATGTTCCTGCCCCACGGCATGGAAGGTCAGGGGCCGGAGCATTCCTCCGCCCGCCTCGAGCGCTACCTGCAGTTGTGCGCCGAGAAGAACATCCAGGTCTGCGTACCGACCACACCGGCCCAGGCGTTCCACATGATCCGGCGCCAGATGGTCCGGCCCTACCGCAAGCCGCTCATCGTCATGACGCCGAAATCGCTGCTGCGTCACAAACTTGCGGTATCGACGCTGGACGACCTGTCCCAGGGGCGCTTCCAGAACGTCATCGACGAGATCGACACACTCGCGGCGGGAAAAGTCGAGCGCGTGGTCATGTGCTCGGGCAAGGTCTATTACGATCTGCTCGAGGAGCGACGCAAACGCGAACTCAGCAACGTGGCGATCGTGCGGGTCGAGCAGCTCTACCCCTTCCCCCGTGCCGAACTGACAGACGTACTCAAGCGCTACACGCACGCCCACGAGTTGGTGTGGTGCCAGGAAGAGCCTCGCAATCAGGGGGCCTGGTATCAGATCCAGCACCGACTGCTCGACTGCAAACGACCCCGGCAAACCCTGCGCTATGCCGGCCGCGATGCCGCCGCCTCCCCCGCCGTCGGGTATATGTCATTGCATGTGGCCCAACAGCAGGCTTTGGTGGACGACGCCCTGACCTGAAACCGACATCGTCACGCACCGATTCACTAAGATATTTGAAGTCGCCCCCTTGTCCGATTCCGGGCGACCTGACAGAAACAGCCGGAAACACCCCGATATGAGCATCGAAGTTCGAGTACCCACCCTGCCCGAGTCCGTGGCCGACGCCCAGCTGGTCGCTTGGCAGAAACAGCCCGGTGACACGGTCAGTCGCGATGAGAACCTGGTTGAGATCGAGACGGACAAGGTGGTGCTGGAGGTACCCGCCCCCGCGGACGGCGTGCTTGAGAAAATCGTCGCCGAGGACGGAACCACGGTAACCGCGGGTGAAGTCATCGCCATCATTGGCGAGGGCAGCGGCACCGAGACCTCCGCCCCGGCCGCGTCCGAGGCCCCGGCGGCCACCTCGACGGCCATTGAGGCCGAAACCGGAGCACCCACCGGTGGTGCTCTCGGACCGGCCGCCCGTCGCCTGGTCGAAGAACACGGCGTGGACGCCAGCAAGATCCCCGGAACCGGCAAGGACGGCCGTGTGACCAAGGCCGATGTCCAGGCCTTCGTGGACAAACAATCCAACGCGGCGGCCACACCCGCGGCCGCCCCCAAGCCGGCCAAGGAGCCCGCGCCCAGTGCCCCGGCCCCGGCCACGCCCGCCACGGCGCCATCGACTGGCGAGCGCACCCAACGCCGCGAGCCCATGACCCGCCTGCGCGCCCGCATCGCCGAACGCCTGGTGGAAGCCCAACAGAACGCCGCCATCCTGACCACCTTCAACGAGGTGAACATGAAGCCGGCCATGGACCTGCGCAAGAAATACAAGGACGAGTTCGAGAAGGTGCACGGGGTCCGGCTCGGTTTCATGTCCTTCTTCGTCAAAGCCTGCTGCGAGGCCCTGAAAAAGTATCCGGCCGTCAATGCTTTCATCGACGGCAAGGACATCGTCTACAACGACTTCATCGACATCGGCGTGGCGGTGGGATCACCGCGTGGGCTGGTGGTACCGGTCCTGCGCGACGCTGACAGAAAAGGCTTCGCCCAGATCGAGGGCGAGATTGCCGAGTACGGTCGCAAGGCCCAGGAGGGAAGCCTGAGCATGGACGAGCTGACCGGTGGAACATTCACCGTCTCCAATGGCGGTGTCTTCGGCTCCATGCTTTCCACGCCCATCCTCAACCCGCCGCAAAGCGGCATCCTGGGGATGCATAACATCGTCGAACGCGCGGTGGTGGAGAATGGCGAGATCGTCGCCCGGCCCATGATGTACATCGCCCTGTCCTACGATCACCGCATCATCGACGGCAAGGAGGCCGTGAGCTTCCTGGTCACCGTGAAAAAGGTCATGGAAGACCCGGCCCGGATGCTGCTCGGCGTCTGATTTTGAATGCGCATCGCGGCGGGACGCCGCTCCTGCCCCACCCGCGG
>JBMYTL010000005.1:0-89106 GCA_049604295.1 Gammaproteobacteria bacterium | reverse complement strand
GTCGGCGTCCAGGGCCGAGGTGGGTTCGTCGGCAATCACCAGGCCGGGCCGACCGATCAGGGCGCGCGCGGCCGCCACCCGCTGCTGCTGCCCGATGGACAGCGCACGCACGGGCTTGTGATGCAGATCCGGTCCCAGGTCCAGGTGCTCCAACAAGCGCAGGGCCTCGGCGCGCGGATCACCGCTGACCCGGCCCAGCCGTGCCTTCGAAAAACGCAGGGGCAACAGGACATTGTCCACCAGGGACAGATAGGGCAAGAGATTGAAGAGCTGGAAGATCATGCCGATACGGTCGGCGCGCAGCCGGTCCCGGCGGGACGCGGACACGCTGCTGAACGCCTCACCGCCGAGCCTGATGTCACCGGAATCAGGGCTCAACACCCCGCCGATCAGACTCAACAGAGTGCTCTTGCCGCTGCCGCTGGGACCGTGCAGGAAGACCCGTTCGCCGGACGCGATGGTCAGGTCGGAAATCGCCAATGACCAAGCGCCGCCGGGCCAGCGAAAGCGCAGACCGGACACGGATACCGCGGCTGGATCAGGCATATCCGTCGCGGGGCGAATGAGTGGCTTCACTGTGCACGGGCGCAATCATGTAAGCATCAGGGCGTTGGGAACATAACCCGATAGCGGGGGTATAAAGGGCGCGATGGATAGCTCAAAAGACCCGGGTCCCGGCGGATGAGTTCCCGGCCCGGACCGGCCTGATCGAATTCGATCGGGAAGGTGATCAACATGGGCGCCGACCAGTCCCACATGGGGCACCGCACCGCCGTGCTCACGACCCTACCCATCACGACCAGGGTGCGTTCTTGGTAACACATTCAATGCGTACAGCGCAGTTCGCGCCACGCGGCGCAGTTGCCCACGGCCACCGGTTCCGCGCTACCATGGCGCTGTGTTCGGCAAGGAAGCTTTGAGGTTCAGCCATGCGATTCGAAACCCTGATCGTTGTGATCGTTTCCCTTCTTCTGATCAAGGTGGCGCTCCACGGTAAACCCCTTGTAAAGCCCACTGCATTCGCGGCCAAACGTACCGCCCACATGAAGTACTACTCCGACAAGAGGGAGCGTATGTTCGGCAACCGGCAAACCCAAGCCACCACGGTCAAGGGCACGGCAACCGAGTTCGCCCTGCTGGAAGGCTATGAACGGATCGGCCCCGTATCCTGGGGCCCGCTCCACCAGGCCCGGGCGGTGGTCGAAACCTACTCCCCGAGCTACGGGGTGCGCTGAACCGCGGCGGAGTTTCACTCGGTGACCCGCCCGGCCACCCAATCGCTGTAGTGCAGGTTCCGTTCGATCATGGCGTTCATCGCCTTGTTGTAGGCCAAGGCGTGGTGCATGTATTCCCGTCTCACGTCGCGCTCATGGAAATACAGCGACCCATCAACTTCGAGCTTCCATACGCCCATATGCCGGGCCATGTGGCCCACCATCGCGGACAGTGAATCCATCGCCTCGCGGAAGCTGATCAGGATCGGCCGGAAGCGGGAGACAAAACGGGCGTTTTCCTCCTCCCAGGCGAGCAGGGCCTTGTCCGCGAAAGGGCCAGCAAGCCCACGCGCCTCGAAAAGGCGACGCGCACGGTCCGACCGGTCCACGAGCGTGATCAGACGCTCCGTCGCGTCCCGAACACGCGCCACATGCTTGACCGCCAGCTCCGCCTCCCATTCGGTCTGCCATTGGGTGGGCATCACCGCTTCGGTTTCGAACACATCCACGAGCAGATCATTGAACGCCTCGACCATCTTCTCCTCCTCCGCCCGCACGGCGCGCAGGGCCTCGAAGACCGCCCCCCTCGACCCGCCATAGGCGGCCATCAGGCGTTCCGTCTCGATGATCGAGGCGTCCCAGTGGCCGGACCGTACGATCTCCTCAAGGTAGGTCTCGGGCTCCTTCGCCACCGTACCGAGAACCGAGCGGCCACCCTCGGCCACTCCCGCCACGGCATCGCGTACGGCGCCTTCGGGCAGTAGAGCCTTGTCCACGAACTGGGTGAGGAGAAGAAGTTCGATGATGAACAGAATGCCCAGGCCGGTGAAAAACGCCTGCCGGACCACCCGAGCGGGCCGCTGTTTGAAATGGGAGGGCCAGGCAATGATGGACGCGACCGCGATCATCGCGCCCGCCGCGGCAGCCCCGACAACGAACCGCAGCCACAAAGCGGATGGCTCGTGCATCAACAACGACAAGCCCACGATCAACAGCGCGGGTAGCAAACCAATCGCGAGGGCCGGCCTGCCCAGGCTGTGCAAAAAACCCTGAGGTACCCCGGTGCTCTCATCCACCGCCGGGCCCCGGTCCGACTCCGCGCCGGACCCGTCATTGGGTTGCGCCACGGTGGAGCGTTCCACTCGGATGGGCGGTTCGGTCTGAACCCCGGGGCCTGCCTCCGCGTCCGCGCGGGGGGCATGCACCGCCCCGGCATGCTCAGGACACGCGCCTTCAGCATCAGCATCAGCGTTGGTCTTGGCGGGCATGCGGCTGACCACCGCATTCAGGTCCGCCTTGCGCAGGGCGGCGCACACCCGTTTGGCGGTAGCGGCGTCGACGTTCTTCTTGATCACCACCGGTTTAACGGCGTCAAGAATTCGCTGCGCCCGGGCTTCGGAAAGCTTCAATCGGCCGGTGATGAGGGCCATCGCGCGCTCACGGCTACCGCCGGGCCGAAGCCCACCCTTGATGGCGACGAAGTACTGGTTTGACGTATCCATATCGATCCTGTCCAGCTTCCGACCTGACCTCAGGCTCCCCGATACGGGGCCTCTCGCCAAGCGCATATAACGGCGTGACTATCCCAGAGACGGGGCCATCAGTCGCCCCTCCATAGGTGCACCCACGATCACGCTTGTCGGCGCCCCACCACGCCGGGTGTTGTCGGCCATTCCACGCGCCGCCGATTCTGCCCTCAGCGTAGCAACCGCAGGTGCACCGCTGCCCAGTGGCTCAGCCACTGCGCCCGTCCATCGACACGGGCAGTGATATGCACCGCGGTAAGCAGCCAATCGCCGGGCTCCCGGAGCATCAGGGCCGCCACGCCGGACTCATCCGTCCGCACCCGCACCTCCTCGGTCGGCGCCTCGCGGCGGTAGGCGACCACCAGGGCATCGGCCAACGGCTGTCCCTGGAACTCCAGCAGGACCTCCGAGTGTCCCTCCCCAAGTCGCGTGACCATGAGATCGATGGGGCAACGGGCGCGGGTCAAAGCGGGGTCCAACTCGCCGGAGGGCAGGTTCACCAGCAACTTGAGACAGCGGGCGTAGAACTCACCGACCTTGGCCTCGGGCTCACCGGACCAGCCCTGGGCACGGGCCGAGGCGGTCATGCCCTCGGTTTCGAGGTAGCTGTTGAACTTGGCGCCCTTCATCTCCACGAAATCGGGCCGACTCTGGTACACCACCATGATGGGGCCATCGCCCCGTGCCGTGAGGCGTCCGGCCGGATCATCTCCCAGGGCCCCGTCCACCGCCCGGGTATCCCCGCCCTCGCTCACGTCAAAGCGGTGATACCACTCCGGAACATTGGGTACGGTGTCGCCCTTGAACCGTTCGCCGATGCGCAGGGTCAGCGTCGTGGAGTCACCTGCCCCCAGGTCAAAGCGACCGGGTTCGATCCACATGTCGTGAGCCACGACCGGCGCCGCCGCCCCCGCGCCGGCGAGTACCAAGCCCCATGTGATCGACCGCGCGCACGCCCTACCAATGCGCGTCGCAAAGCTTGAGAATGCGCCACCGCGCGGGCTGCCCGCGGCCCTGACCCGTCTCCAACACCTGATCTTCAATGTCACCCCGTCCCTCACTTGCCTTGGCGCGTCGAGCGCGCGATCTGTTCATGCGATGGGGCATTCTATGTCTGTTGCTGAGCTGGGCGGGCATGAGCCATGCGCACCGCATGGCCCCGGTGACCGCGGACGTGCAATTTCAGCCCGGCGGCCGTTATTCGCTGACGCTCAAACTCAATCTGGAGGCTGCCCTCGCCGGAATCGGCCCCAAGCACACGGACACCGACGATTCGCCCCAGGCCGCCGAATACAACCGCCTGCGGGCCCTGGAGTCGGCACAGCTCTCCGCCACCCTGGACGCGGCCCTGCCCCGGCTGGTCCAGGCGCTTGACGCCCGCATCGACGGCCGCCCCGTCGACCTGGGCTTCAGCAGCGCCACGATTCCCGCCGTCGGCGATACCGATCTGGCACGCAAGAGCCAGCTGCACTTCACGGGCGTGGTACCCAACGGCGCGACCACGTTCCGATTCGCCCTGGACCCGGCCTACGGACAGTGCATCCTGCGCATCCGTGCCGGGGAGGACGCGGCCCTGGCCTCCCACTGGCTCAAGAACGGCGCGGCGAGCCCACCCTATACCCTGACGTCGGCCTACCAGGTGCCATCCACCTGGACCACGGTGGCCGAGTACACCGTGCTGGGCTTCGAACATATCGTTCCCCTGGGTGTGGACCACATCCTGTTCGTGGTCGGCCTGTTCCTGCTCACCCTGAAAATGCGCCCCCTGCTCTGGCAGGTAACGGCATTCACCGTGGCCCACACCATCACCCTGGCCCTGAGCGTGACCGGTCATATCGACCTGCCCACGACCATCGTCGAGCCCTTGATCGCGCTGTCCATCGCCTACATCGGGGTGGAGAACCTGCTGGTGCGCAAGGTCCACTGGCATCGCGTGGTGGTCATCTTCCTGTTCGGCCTGCTGCACGGCATGGGTTTCGCCGGTGTGCTCAACCAGATCGGCCTTCCACCCGGCCAGTTTCTGACCGCCCTGATCGCCTTCAATGTAGGCGTGGAATTCGGCCAACTCGCCGTGATCGCCACGGCATTCGCCGCCGTCGGTTTTTGGTATCGCAACCACCCCCGCTACCACCTCATGATCGTGGTACCGATCTCCCTGGCCATATCGGCCACGGGCCTGCACTGGTTCTGGGAACGGATCTGAGCCGCATTTCCCGTGTACTGCCGGGGGCAGGCAAAGCCACGACATCGCTCCGTACTCCGGGACTTGGCGCTGAACTAGACTACGCCCATGTTCGCCGATTTCATCACTGCCCTATGGTCGGTCCTGCTGGACCTCTCCCCCGCCCTGCTGGCGGGCCTGTTCCTGGCCGGACTGCTGCACGTGTTCCTGCCCCAGGGCCTGATCCATCGCACCCTCAGCCGCCCGGGTCTGGGCAGCGTCTGGCGCGCCGTTCTGGTGGGCGTGCCCATGCCCCTGTGTTCCTGCGGCGTGGTACCAACAGCCCTGGGCCTGCGCAAGGACGGGGCATCCAAAGGCGCCACCACCGCCTTTCTCATCAGCACCCCGCAGACCGGGGTCGATTCCATCTTCGTCAGCGCCAGTTTCCTGGGCTGGCCGTTTGCCTTCTTCAAACTGGTCGCTGCCGCAATCACCGGCGTCATCGGTGGCCTGATCGCTGACAAAGTGGACCCGGGTGAGATACCGGACCCACCGACCGTCACGTCCCGCGAGGAAAAGCACGCCGGTCACCGCATCGTCGAGGCCATCGACTATGGCGTGCACGATCTGTTCGGGGCCATAGACCGCTGGATCGTTTTCGGCGTGGTGGTGGCCGCCGCGATCACCGCCGCAACGCCACCGGATTTCTTCGCCCAGACCAGTTGGACCCAGGGGCTTACCGGCATGCTGATCATGCTCGCCATCGCCCTGCCTCTGTATGTCTGTGCCACGGGCTCTGTACCCATCGCCGCATCGTTCGTGGCGGCGGGCATGCCGGCGGGGACGGCCCTGGTGTTCCTTATGGCCGGTCCGGCTACGAACATGGCCACCATCGGGGCCATCTACCGCGCCCTGGGGGCGCGGATCGTCGCGGTCTATCTGGGCACGGTGATCATCATGAGTATCGGCCTCGGGCTGACCTTCGACTCCATACTGCCCAGCGCGGCCGCAACACCGATGCATGAGCACGGCGGCACCGACTGGGTCGCCACTATCAGCGCGCTGCTGGTCATGGCTTTGTGGCTGTATCTCGAGATCCGCCGCCTGCGCGCCCGCGCCGCGGCACCATCACCGGAGGACCCCGACGTGGACCTGACCCTGAACGTGGAAGGTATGAGCTGCCAACATTGCGTGGCAAACGTGAAACGCACCCTGGAGGATATGGACGGCGTGGACAGCGCCACCCCCGACCTGGACAGCGGCACGGTGGCGGTCAGCGGTGCGGTGCTCGACGTCGCCAAGATGCGCGCGGCTATCGAGGGTGCCGGCTACAGCGTGAAGGATTAGGACGGCCGCCGGACCAGCACCGTCCGGCCATCAGCGTGCCACGGCACCGGTCGTCAGTGAAATTTCCCGCAATCGAGAAAGTGTTCGAGGCGATCCCGCAGCCCGGGTAGACGATCGGTATCGGCAAGCAGCGCTTCGGGGTCGTCAAATGCATCGTTTACGCCCGGCAACTGGCTCAGCGCCGGGTCTGAGACATCGGCGAAGCCCATGGACCAGGACTCGAATATGCGTTCGGTGACCGTGTCGTCCGCGACAACCTCGACCTGCTCGTGGCGCGGGTCGTGACGGATGCGGTCGAGCACGTCTTCAATGACATCGGTTTCGCCTTCCAACACCTGAAAGAAGATACCGTCACGGTGAAGGAGGATACCGGTAATGCCATCAACGCTGTTGAACCCCCTGGAATCATGGAGCAGATCAATCAGGGCACGCTCATCAAACGTTGCCGTCGCACGGCTTGTGTAGATAACGCGTCGCAAGCTCATAGTTCATGCCAAACCCGCCAAGATCCCAGACTCCCCCGGGTCTCGACCTTGAATTCCCTCTCTGTGACGCCGTCAGGTATCGGCACCGGATCCATGGTGTACCGCGCGGTGACGGCCAGGTAACTCTTCGCCGCGGTGCCAGTGGATGCACCCCAGGGGCGCGCGCTGAGATCAACGACCAGCAGATCTTCGATCGCCTTACTCAACGTGGTGACCTGCGCGGCAATTTCATTGTCGCGCGAGTCGTTCCACTGCTCCATTAGGGGGTTCAGGTACTCGCTACGGTAGTGGAGCTGGATGGCTTCGCGCACGGGTTGCTCGGCATGCTTCCACAGTTCTGCCTGACTGACACCCGAACGGCTGGTGTACCGGGTCAGGTACTCCGGCCCGTACCACGCCATCATCCCGATCAGGATGACGCTGCCCAGAATGAGCCCGGGCAAGCCACCGATGGTGATCTGTTTTTCCACTGCCGTATCCCCTTGTTGACCCCGATCCATGGTGCTGGGATTTTGCCAGGAAGCAAGTAACACCACGCTGCATCGGTAAACCGCCATGCCACGAAAACTATTCGTGCTGACCCTTCTGATTGCCCTGGCCCTGCCCCTCTGGGCGGCCACGGAAAACGAAGGCAACGTCAATCCCGGCATCAATCGCAACTATGTGGATCCGGACCCTCAGCGCTGGCGCGGCATTCTCGAACGCGACGGCCGCGAGGTCTGGGATCGGCGCGAGGACGTCCTCAAGGCACTGCGCATCTCGCCCGGCATGGCCGTGGCCGACATCGGGGCCGGGACCGGTTTCTACTCACTCATGTTTGCCCGTGCCACCGGGGCGTCCGGGCACGTCTACGCGGTGGATATCGCGGAGAATTTCATCCAGCACATCGAGCAATCCGCGAACACCGCCGGACTCGCCAACATCACCGGTGTGGTAAACGACCAGAAATCCGTGCGCCTGCCGTCCGCCAGTGTGGACCTCGCCTTCATCTCAGACACCTACCACCACTTCGAGTACCCCATCACCACCTTGCGCAGCTTGCATGAGGCCCTCAAGCCGGGGGGCGAAGTGGTGGTCATAGACTTCAAACGCATCCCCGGCGTCACCCACCCCTGGGTGTTTGGCCATGTGCGGGCGGGCAAGGACACCTTCCGGGCCGAGATCGAGTCAGCGGGCTTCGAACTGGTGGAAGACCTGGACTTCATGGAGACCCAGTACTTCCTGCGCTTCAGAAAACGTCAGGAGAGCTGAACGCACGCGGCAACACGGCAGGCACCCACCCGTTCACGCCTCGCGGCGCGGGTTTCTCAGAGGTCCTTCTCCAGCACGATGGCGTCCTCACGCCCGTCATCGGCCGGGTAGTAGCCCTTGCGGCGCCCGATCTCGTCGAATCCGAACCCCCGGTACAGCCGACGCGCGGCGCGGTTGGAGGTACGCACCTCGAGAAAGGCACGGTAGGCGCCATGGCCGCGTGCCGTGTCAATCAGGTGGTCGAGCAACAAGGTGCCCAGTCCATGGCGCTGGTAGTCCGGGTGAACGCACAGGTTGAGTATGTGGCACTCACCCACGGCGATGCTCACCAGTCCGTAACCGCACAGCCCCCGCCAGTTCTCCGCCACCCAGCACGAATAGCCCACACGCAGGCAGTCCCTGAATATGCCCTCACTCCAGGGGTATTCGTAGGCCGCCTGTTCCACGCGGTATACCGCCTCCACGTCCTCCACCTTCATGGGGCGGATACGCATGGCCTCGTCGTCCAGCGCGGCGCTCACGCGCCCTCCCCAAGCAGGGCCATGGCCTGCTGAAGATCAGACCACGCCTTGCGTTTTTCCGACGGCTGCCGCAGCAGATACGCGGGGTGATAGGTGACCACGACGGGAATGCCGGAAGGCTCCAGCTCATGCACGATCCCGCGCATGCGGCCCACCGGCCGATCGGTATGCAGGAGATTCTGGGCCGAGATCCGCCCCACGGACAGGATCACCTTGGGCGACACCAGGGCAATCTGCCGGTCCAGGTAGGCACGGCAGGCCGCGGCCTCGGCCTGGCTGGGGTCGCGATTGTTGGGCGGTCGGCATTTGAGGATGTTGGCGATGTAGACGTCGTCACGGGCGAATCCCATGGCCTGGAGCATGCGGTCCAGCAACTGGCCGGCACGCCCCACGAAGGGTTCACCCCGGGCATCCTCGTCACGGCCTGGTGCCTCGCCGATCACCATGAGGCGGGCGCGCCGGTTACCCACCCCGAACACGGTCTGGGTGCGCGAGGACGCAAGCTCCGAACAGGCCGAGCATCCGCTCACGCGCTCGCGCAGGGGAATCCACTCCAGGCACCCCACACCCTGCTCCGCCGTGGCCCCGGGATCGCTTCCCGGGGACGCGCTCCGCGCCCCGGGCGTCAGCGCCCGCCGTTCACCCGGCGGAGCCTGAGTCGGAAGCTGATCGACCGGCGGCTGGCTCGGGCGGCCGTCTCCCCGCCCATCGGCGGTATGCCCCGCAAGCGCCGCACGCGCATCGGGTCGGGAGTCAGCCGGGGCGCCGGGGCGGGCGGCGTGCGATCCGAGCACATCGCGAATGCCGTCCAGAGCGGCCTGGCGACCGCTGGGCTTCGGACGAGCGGCCGGAGACGCATCCCGGGCATCCCTGCGCGCGTCCTGGATCGGCGCGTGGTCCGTGTTGTCTTCCGCGCCTGCTTGCGCTGGGAATCCGGGGCCTCGCCGCACATAGACATCGATGCCCATGGCGTCGAGACATGCGCGGCGCGTGCTGTTCATGGCGAAGGAAGCGGGACCCTGCCGTCCGACCTAGGGCCCATCACCCCGTTGCGGGTGCTCCCTGTGTTCGTCCCTGAGCAGTTTGTTGAGGGCGTTCACGTAGGACTTGGCGGAGGCGATGACGATATCGGTGTCAGCGCCAAGGCCGTTGACGATCCGGCCGTCCTTTTCGAGACGCACGGTGACCTCGCCCTGGGCATCAGTCCCCGAGGTGATGTTGTTCACGGAGTAGAGCTGCAGGTTGCCGCCCGAGTTGACCAGGGACTCAATGGCCTTGAAGGCGGCATCGACGGGACCGGAACCCTCGGCACAGACCTGGGATTCCTCGCCGTCCACGCTCAAGGTGACGGTGGCCTCGGGCACCTCACCGGTCTCGGACAAGACTTTCAGGTACACCAGACGGAAACGCTCGGCCACGTCCAGCTGGGCCTCGGTGACCAGGGCCTGTAGATCCTCGTCGTAGATGTCGTGTTTCTTGTCGGCGAGATTCTTGAAGCGCGAGAACGCGGCGTTCAGCTCCTCGTCGGAGTCGAAGCTGATCCCCAGGTCCTCGAGCCGGGATTTGAAGGCATTGCGGCCCGAGTGCTTGCCCAGGACCAGCTTGTTGGTGGACCAGCCCACATCCTCGGCCCGCATGATCTCGTAGGTCTCGCGATGCTTGAGCACACCGTCCTGGTGGATGCCCGACTCATGGGCGAAGGCATTGGCTCCGACGATGGCCTTGTTGGGCTGCACGGGGAACCCTGTGATACCGGACACAAGGCGCGAACAGGTAACGATCTGCGTGGTGTCCAGACGGGTATCGCAACTGAACACATCCTGGCGGGTGCGCACGGTCATCACCACCTCTTCCAGGGACGCGTTGCCGGCCCGCTCTCCGAGACCGTTGATGGTGCACTCAACCTGGCGAGCCCCGTTCATAACCGCTGACAGGGAGTTGGCGACCGCCAGGCCCAGGTCGTTGTGGCAGTGCACGGAGAACACGGCCTTGTCCGAGTTCGGCACCCGCTCGATGATCTGTCGCAGGGTTTCGCCGAACTGCTGGGGCACGTTGTACCCGACGGTATCCGGCACATTGATGGTGGTCGCCCCGGCATCGATAACGGCCTCGAAGATCCGGCACAGGAAATCCAATTCGGAGCGGCCCGCGTCCTCGGCGGAGAACTCCACGTTGTCGGTGAACCCCCGCGCCCTGTTCACCGAATGCACTGCCTGTGCCACGACCTCGTCCGGACTCATACGCAACTTGCGCTCCATGTGTATGGGCGAGGTGGCAATGAAGGTGTGGATGCGGGCGGATTCGGCCTCGCGCAGGGCCTCTCCGGCGCGGTCGATATCCTTGTCCAGGGCGCGGGCCAGACCGCAGACCGTGGATTCCTTCACCGCACGCGCCACCGCCTGAACCGATTCGAAATCACCCGGACTGGCAATGGGAAAACCGGCCTCGATCACATCGACCTTGAGCCGTTCCAGGGCCTTGGCAATGCGCACCTTCTCCTCCCGGGTCATGGATGCGCCGGGGCTCTGTTCTCCGTCACGCAGGGTCGTGTCGAAGATGATCAAGGTGTCGCTGGTGCTCATATCGCGCTCCGACGCCGCCGGATGGTCGGCGAGCCCGTTACTGGTGCCCGTTTGAGGTGGCGAAGCCACCGGAATCCGGTGCTTTGGGATAGGGACAATGACAAACGCCCCGGTGCGGGAACGCAATCCGAGGCGGAAGGAATTTCGTGGGGAGTATACCCGCCGCGAGCAAACTGGCGACGGGCGGCCGCGCGGGAAGCGCGGGGGTCAGAATGCCAGCAACAGCATCACCGCGAGGACGCCCAACAAGGCGAGGATGGCCTGCTGCTGGAAGCGGGCCTCATCGGCCTCGCGGGTACGGGCGATGGCGATGACTTTGGGCTTGGCGTTTGCGCGCCTGCGGATACGTCGTTTCATGACACAAAAAATATGTGATGGACCTCACGTTTCCAAGGGGGATAACCCCAAAGTTCCTGGTGAACGTGCTTCACGCTGCCCACGCAGTGTGTAAATCGACCACGCCATTCACGGTCATTGCTTGCACCCCGGCCGCAAAAACAGAGAATCCCCGCCATGACCGATGCCCCTCACCCCTCCTCCGCGCAGCCCGCGGAAATCATTCAAATGTGGTTCAGCGAGCCGGTGCGCCCCATGTGGTTCAAATCCACACCGGAATTCGACAGCGGACTGCGTGATCGCTATGCGGGCCTGTGGCGCGAAGCGGCCGCCGGCAACCTCGATGACTGGAGCGCAACCGCCGACGGCGCCCTCGCCCTGGTGATCGTGCTCGACCAATTCCCCCTGAACATGTTCCGCGACGAAGCGGCCGCATACAGCACCGAAGCCCACGCCCGCCGGGTTGCCGATATCGCCATCGCGCGGGGTGACGACCGGAACCTGCCGGAGGAGCGGCGGGCATTTCTTTACCTGCCGTTCATGCACAGCGAGAACCTGGAGGACCAGGAGCGTTCGATTGCCCTGTACGAGTCCGCCGACATGCGGGACAACCTGCGCTGGGCCCGCCATCACCGCGACATCGTGGCCCGTTTCGGTCGCTTCCCCCACCGCAACGAGGCACTGGGACGGGCGAGCACCGACGCCGAACGGGCATGGCTGGCATCCGACGCAGCCTTCCGGGGATGAGCATGCGCCTCGACAAATTTGTCTGTGAAAGCACCGGGCTTACCCGTTCCCAGGCCCACAAGGTCATCCGTTCAGGGCGCATCAAAGTGGACGGTGCGGTCGAGAAACACCGCAACACGCTGATCGCGGGCGAGCACCGGGTCACCTTCGATGGCATGACCCTGGAGATCACACCGCCGCGCTATCTCATGCTGTACAAGCCGGCGGGGTTTGAGTGCACAACCGGCGACAGTGTTCATCCCTTGGCCACTGAACTGATCATGGAGGACATCGACCCTGAAGGTCTGCACTACGCGGGCCGTCTCGACGTGGATGCCACCGGCCTGGTCCTGCTCACCGACGACGGTGCCTGGTCGCACCGGGTCACCGCGCCCCGACACAAGTTGCCCAAGGTATACCGCGTCGATCTCGAACGCCCCCTGGACGACGCAGCCCGATCCCGTCTCGAGGCCGGTGTCGAACTGAGAGGGGAGAAAAAGCCCACCGCACCCGCCCGGGTCAAGGCGCTCTCGGAACGTTCCATCCGCCTGACCATCAGCGAGGGGCGATACCACCAGGTCAAACGCATGTTGGCCGCCGTCGGCAATCACGTTACCGCCCTGCACCGTAAGTCCATCGGCCCCCTGCGTCTTGATGACGACATGGAGCCAGGCGACTGGCGCGCATTGAGCCCGGAGGAGATTGATCTGAGCGTCACCACCGCCGCGGACAGTGACGACTGATGCCGCTGCTGATTCTGCTCATCGTGGGCGTCGCCGTGCTCCTTGGCCCCATGTGGTGGACGCGACGCACCATCGCCCGACACAGCCACGAGCGCGATGACTTCCCCGGCACAGGTGGCGAGTTCGCGCGCCACCTGCTCGACCGGCTGGAACTACGCGATGTCGGTGTTGAAAGCACCGAACGCGGTGATCACTACGACCCCGCCGGGCGCGTGGTCCGGCTCCTGCCCCAGCACAAGGACGGAAAATCACTGGCCGCCGTGGTCATCGCGGCACACGAGGTGGGGCATGCCATGCAACACGCGAGTGGGTACGCCCCGCTGGATTGGCGCACCCGCCTGGCCTCCACCGCCGCCACCATCCAGCGTCTCGGCGCGGGCATGATGCTGCTTGTGCCGCTTATCGCCGTGGTCACCCGCTCACCGGTGGGCAGCAGCATCACCTTGTTGGCGGGCCTGGCCACCCTCGGCGTGGGTGCGCTGGTCCACCTGGTCACCCTTCCGGTGGAATGGGATGCCAGCTTCCGCCGCGCCCTGCCCATCCTGGAGTCGGGTTACATCGGCAAACAGGACCTGCCCGCGGCCCGCCAGTTGCTGACCGCGGCCGCCCTCACCTACGTGGCGGGCGCCCTCGGTGCCTTACTCAATATCTGGGCCTGGCTGCGCCTGATCCGACGCTGAATACCGGCCGTGCGCGGGAGCTGTCGCGGACGAGCGGACGCCCGGAAAATGGGGTAATCTCGATGCTCCGTCCGGGCTAACCCGGACCCCCGAATGGATCGGCCCCCGCCCCGCCATGGAAAGCCCTCTCACCGCCGAGCACTTCGGCGCTCGAACCCACCCCGTGACCACCTCCCCCGCCACCCACCGCCACTCGCTGCACCGGGACGCCGACGTATATGGCCCGCTCCATGGCGCACGTCGAATCGCGCTGATCTACCAGCTGTTCGTGCTCCTGCTGACGCTGCTGGTGTGTTCACTGGCAATCTGGCGGGCCCTGGAATCACTGGCCGACTTCGAGCAGGCGCAACGTACCCTGGTCACCCGCTCGGTCGACAATGCCGCCGCCCAGCTCGAGGTGCGCATCAGCGAACTGCAACGTACCGTAACCATATTCGCGGAAGAGGAAGGTTCTTTCCTCCGCCACCTGCTCAGCGCGACACCGGCGGAAAAGGACGAGGATCACCTGGCCGAGAAGGTATCCCGCTTCTTCCCGGAGCGGGTCGCCTTCGCCCTGGCCGAACCCGGGGGCAACGTCATCATCGAGGACATCGATGGCCTGGTCGGCAACGCCTGCCGGGTGGACATCATGCATTTCAGTATCGGCACCAAGCAGCAGGCGGCGTACCTGCACCCCAACCCCCTGGCGCCCCATTTCGACATCATGTCCGCCGTGGAGCACGCGGGCCGCAAGATCGGCACCTTTTTCATCAGCTTTCCCACCACCCCCCTGGTGGACACCCTGCGTCTGTCCCAGCTTCCCGGCCACACAATGTACCTGCTGCGCAAGGACATCCCGGGGCTCATCGAGCTGACCGCGGACGGCACCCGTCTGGACCGCGGCGCGGATACGCACCTGTCCGTCCAGTCACTGCGTGCGGTGCTGTACAGCCGCGATGTCGAGGGAACGCTCTGGCGGGTGGTGGATATCCCCGATGCGAACCTGGCGGCCGACCATGCCTTCTCGGTCTGGATTCAGGCGGCGCTGATCTGTCTGGCCATCGCGTTGACCGGCATGGTCACCCTGGTGCTGGTGCGTCGGCAGGAAAACCGCCGACTCCTCCTCGAGGCCGATAACCGGCGCCTCGCGGCCTTTCCCACGGAGAACCCGAACCCGGTGGTGGCCCTGGACGCACACGGCGGAATCCTGTTTACCAACCCGGCCACCCAGCGGATATTGCGTGACCTCAACCTGGTGGAATCGGAACTTCTACCCGCGGACTTCGTGATCCTCGCCGAAGATGCCATGACCATGGGCAGCGAGATACGCGATCTGTTGGTTCGCGTCCGCGATCGCGTCCTCACCTGGGAGATCCATCCGATTCCCTCCCTGGGCATCAGCTACCTGTACGCCACGGACATCACCGACAAGATCCAGGCCGAGGAGCAGGCCGCGCAACACCTGGCCGAGCTGGCCCATGCGGGCCGCCTGAGCACCATGGGCGAGATGGCCACGGGCCTCGCCCACGAACTCAACCAACCCCTGGCTGCCATTCAGAACTACCTGCACGGCAGCATCCTGCGCCTCAAACGCGACGACCTGGAGGCCGTGCTACCCGCCCTGGAGAACGCCCGCGAACAGGCCGCCCGGGCCGGAAAGATCATCCAGAGGCTGCGTGAGCTGGTGCGGCGCCAGGACCCCAAGCGCACCGAGATCAATCTCAACGACCTGGTGGATGGCGTGCTGGAACTGCTGCGTCGGGACATCAAGCGCAACGAGATCCACCTCACCCCGGTACTCGACCCCGAGCTCCCCCTGATCCGCGCCGATCGCATCCAGGTGGAACAGGTCATCCTCAACCTGGTGCGCAACGCCACCGAGGCGGTTCAGGCGCGCCCCGAGGAGGAGCGTCATATCGCCATCACCACCGGCCCCTGCCCCAAGGGCGTGTACCTGGCCGTGGAAGACAACGGGCAGGGCCTGCCCGACGACGATCTGGACCAGGTTTTCGCGGCCTTTTTCACCACCAAGCGTGAAGGCATGGGCATGGGGCTTTCCATTAGCCGAACCATCATTGAGAATCACGGCGGTCGCCTGTGGGCGGAACGCAGCGATGAGGGCAACACCCGCTTCGAGTTCACCCTTCCGCCCATCGGCGCACCGAACGCCAAGAAGCAGAGATAGGGTCTGGACCCATCACCACGACACGACTCTCCGG
Organism: Gammaproteobacteria bacterium; assembly: GCA_049604295.1. Lineage (GTDB taxonomy): Bacteria > Pseudomonadota > Gammaproteobacteria > JACKNK01 > JACKNK01 > JBMYTL01. The sequence goes on along the minus strand of JBMYTL010000005.1, from coordinate 73,336 downwards.
GTCCGACGAGGATGAGATAACCATGAGCGCTGAAGATTCCACCCCCACCGTATTCGTCGTCGATGACGATAATGCCGTCAGGGATTCGCTTCGCTGGCTCATCGAATCGGTCGGCCACCCGGTGGAAACCTACGAGAACGCCCGCGCCTTCCTCGACGGCTATGACCGCGACCGCCCGGGCTGCCTGGTCCTCGACGTGCGTATGCCCGGTATGAGTGGCCTGGACCTACAGGAATACCTCATCCAGGAAAGCATCCACATCCCGGTGATCATCATCACCGGCCACGGCGATGTACCCATGGCCGTTCGCGCCATGAAGGCCGGCGCCCTCGATTTCGTGGAGAAACCCTTCAGTGACCAGGTGCTGCTCGAGCGCATCGAGCGGGCGCTGGAAAAGGACGGCGAGCTGCGCGCACAGTTCGAGCGGCTGCATGACGTGAAGGAACGTTACGAAACACTGACACCGCGCGAGCGCGAGGTGATGGAACAGGTCGTCGCGGGACACGCCAACAAGGTGATCGCCTACGAACTGGACGTCAGCATGAAGACCGTGGAAGCCCACCGGGGCAAGGTCATGCGCAAGATGCGGGCCCGTTCCCTGTCGGACCTGGTCAAGATGTCCGAGCTGTTGAAAAAGGCAGGTTGAGCGGCCGACCGCCCCAAGCGCCCATCCATAGGCGCTTCATTGCACCAAGGCAAACCTCACCGCGCCCCACGGACACCGCCCCCGTTGATCCCGTCGGCGTGTCCGTGCCGACGACAGGGCAAGAACCGGCTACCTACCGGTCAGATACGCCATCAGGCCCAGCGTGGAACTGTCGTGTTCCCCCGGCGACGTTTCTCCCTTGAGCTCAGGCAGGATCACACCCGCCAGCTGTTTGCCCAGCTCAACACCCCACTGGTCGTAGGAATTCACCCCCCAGATCACCCCCTGGACGAAGATCTTGTGCTCATAAAGGGCGATCAACCGCCCCAGTGAATAGGGCGTCAAACGCTCGTGCAGGAGCGTATTGGTGGGGCGGTTGCCCTCGAAGACCTTGTGGGGCAGCAGAGCATCCAGCGCCGCTCCACTCATGCCCTGGGCCTCCAGCTCCGCACGCGCCTCGTCTTCGGTCTTGCCGCGCATGAGCGCTTCGGCCTGGGCCAGGCAATTCGCCAAGAGCTTTTCGTGATGATCGCCCAGGACTTGTGGCGACAGACGCGCGGCGATGAAATCCGCCGGTATGAGCTTCGTGCCCTGGTGAATCAACTGGTAAAAGGCATGCTGCCCGTTGGTCCCCGGCTCGCCCCAGATGATCGGCCCCGTCTGCCAGGTCACGGGCTCGCCGTCCCGGGTCACCCGCTTGCCGTTGCTCTCCATATCGCCCTGTTGCAGGTACGCACAGAAGCGGCTCAGGTAATGGTCGTAGGGCAATACGGCGTGGGATGCGGCCGCGAAGAAGTTGTTGTACCAGACACCCAGCATGCCCAGCACCACGGGCATGTTCCGCTCGAGCGGGGTCTCGGCGAAGTGCCGGTCCATGGCGTGCGCCCCCTCCAGCAGTTGTTCGAACCCCTCCATGCCCACGGCTACCGCGATGGGCAGGCCGATAGCCGACCACAGGGAATACCGCCCGCCGACCCAATCCCAGAAAGCGAACATGTTGTCCGTGTCGATTCCGAACTCGCGCACCTTCGCACCATTGGTGGACGCCGCGACGAAATGCAGTGCCACGTGGGCCGCATCCCCCGCTTCCGCCAGGAACCAGTCGCGTGCCGTGTGCGCATTGGTCATGGTTTCCTGGGTCGTGAAGGTCTTGGAGGCAACGATGAACAGGGTGGTTGCCGGAGCGCAACGGCTCAGGGTCTCGTGCATGTCGCTGCCATCGACATTGGAAACGAAATGTACCCGCGGCCCCTCGGTGGCGAAGGGCGCCAGCGCCTTGCACACCATCTCGGGGCCGAGGTGAGACCCGCCGATACCGATATTGACCACATCGGTGATGCGGGCACCGGTATACCCCGTCCAACGGCCATCGCGCACGCGGTCCGAAAACGACCGCATCTGATCAAGAACCGCGTTGACCGCCGGCATGACATCTTCACCCCCGACCCGGATCGGCGTATTCGCCCGGTTGCGCAAGGCCACGTGCAGCACCGCACGCCCTTCGGTGTTGTTGATGGGCTCGCCCCGGAACATGCGCGCGATCCAGGCGGGCAGGTCCCGTTCCCGGGCCAGGGTCATGAGCAGGTCCATGGTGTCCGGGTTGACCCGGTTCTTGGAATAGTCCAGCAACAGATCATCCATGCGCAGGTGAAAGCGCTCGAACCGCTCGTCGTCTTCGGCGAAAAGCTGGCGCATATGGGTGCCGCCCATGGTGGCGTGGTGCGTTTCCAGGGCCTTCCATGCGGAAAGATCAGTAAGGGGCATAGGAAATCCGGCGGTGAGGGGGATGTTGAAAAACAGGCGAAAACAGGGCGTGCCCGACCATTTTCGGTGCCCGCCCCCCACGCCCGCAAGACAATCCGTCAAGGGCGTGACGGGGATTTTGGGGTATTGAATTCGGACATCAGGCTGGCAGCATGAGCGTTCTCCCAGCAACTCCGGGGCCTGTCCCTTGCCCTCCAATCCCTCCACCCGCGTCCTGTTCGTCGCCAGTGAAGTCCACCCGCTGATAAAGACCGGCGGCCTCGCCGACGTAGCGGGCAGTCTGCCGGCCGCCCTGCGCGGCCTCGGTCTCGACGTACGTATTCTCCTGCCCGGCTACCCCGTAGCCCTGGAGCGGGCCGCGGGCGGGACCACACTGGCCGACTTCACCCCGCCGCCCGATCACGCCCGGGTCACGCTGGTCGAGGCCCCCCTGCCGGGTAACGACGTCCCCACTTACCTGATCGATTCCCCCGCGCATTTCGATCGCCCGGGCTCGCCCTACACCCAGGCGGACGGAACCGACTGGCCCGACAACGCGGAACGTTTCGCCCTGCTCGCGCGTGTCGCGGTGGACATGGCCATGGGACGCTCCGGCCTGGATTGGAAACCGGATCTGGTTCACTGCCATGACTGGCAGACCGGTCTTGTGCCCGCGCTGTTATCGCTCGAACAGAAGCCCCCCCCAACCGTCTTCACCATTCACAACCTCGCCTACCAGGGCGTATTCCCGCGCGCCGATTTCGATGCGCTGGGCCTTCCCGAATCCCTCTGGCACCTGGGTGCCCTGGAGTTCTGGGACCAGATGTCGTTCATGAAAGGGGGACTGAGCTTCGCCGACAGGCTGACGACGGTCAGCCCCACCTACGCCCACGAAATTCAGACTCCGGCCTTTGGTTGGGGGCTCGATCCACTGCTGCGTTACCGTTCCGAGGTACTCGGAGGGATCCTGAACGGTGTCGACTACGCCTATTGGGATAGCAGCAACGACCCGAACCTGGCTGCCTCATTCAACGCGAAGCAGACCTCCGGGCGCGCCATCAACAAGGCAGCCCTGCAAAAGCATTTCGGCCTGCCCGAGATTCCCTCGGTGCCCCTGATCGGGCACGTCGGACGCCTGGCGGAGCAGAAAGGTCTCGACCTGGTGCTCGATGCGCTGCCCCGCCTCATGGAACACCCGATGCAGATGGTCATTCTGGGCACCGGCGATCCGCAACTGGAGCAACGCCTGGCCGCGGCCGCTGAACAGTACCCGGAACGCCTGTCCGTGGAACTGGCCTACAGCGAGGCGACCGCGCATCTCATTGAGGGCGGGTCGGACATCTTCCTCATGCCGTCGCGGTTCGAGCCCTGCGGACTGAACCAGATCTACAGCCTGAGGTACGGTGCCGTGCCAGTGGTCCACAAGACGGGCGGACTGGCGGACACCATCGTCGACACCAACCAGGACACGCTTCGCAACGGCACCGCGAACGGGTTTGTGTTCGAGCATGCGGACACCGAGGGCGTCATCTACGGCGTCACGCGCGCCCTGGACACCTTTGCCGACGCCCGCACCTGGGCCAAGCTCATGCACAACGGCATGGTGCGCGACTTCAGTTGGGACAACAGCGCCCGCCAGTACGCGACCTTGTACAGCGAAACCCTCGCGGCCTGATTCACGCCCCAACCGATCCGCCCAGGATTTCAGTGATCGCAGCCCTGGTAATGGGTGATCAGGTCCCGCGGTTCCATGGGCCGTGCGGCCCGCCTGCCCAGAAAGTAGACCCCGCTGGCACCGTCGACGTTGTAGGCCTCGGGAACAAGGCGGTCGAGAAGCTGCAGCCAGATCAACGCGTATTTGAGCACTTTGCCCGCCCGACGCGAGCGCAGCAGGCCACGTGCGAAATACTCCAGGGACCACAGCAGTTGGGTGCCCACACCCGCCAGGACTCCCGAATCCAGGCGTTCGAAGTCCCGGAACAGGTATCTGTGACCCGACTCCGTGAAGCGCGTGAAGTCGTAGGCGCCCTCATGGACCTGCTGCATGAAGGGCGTCTCCGCGTAGACGATTCCGTCAGGCCGTAAAACGCGGTGGATCTCCCTGACGACAGTGGCCGGTTCGAGCACATGCTCCAGAACCGCCTGCACCACCACGGCGTCGAAACGCTCCGACATCAGCGGAATCCGGTGCGCATCGGCAACGAATTGAACGTACGGTGAGGCATAGATATCGAAGGCAATCAAGGCGATATCCGCATCGTGATGGAGCCGCGCCATTCCGTGACCCACGGTTCCCCCACCCACCACCAGTACCCTGGGCCGCTCGGACCCGGAAGCCGCACCGGCATGGAGCATCTCGACCAGGCGTTGGGCGTTGCTGGCACTGCGGACGTGGGACGATGAGAAGAAGGTTCTGATCCTTTGCATCAGACCTTCGCGGCCCGAGCGCTTGATCGGCGCGCTCAGACGTCGGGTGATTTCCGGAGTCAGGAGGCTGCTTTCAAAATCGACCAGCACGGGCACGCCGTCCACTGTGTCGTAGCGGTTGCCATCGCCATCGGTAAGCCCCAGACCGCCGGTCTCCCGGGTAAGGGGTTTACCGCTGCGCGGACAACGGAACAGGCCGTCGCATTCATCGAGAGAGATAAGCATCCGCGAACGATAACGGCAGCGGGGGCGCGGCGCATCGTTCATGAACACATGCATGCCCCCCCGGGGATACCCAAATACCCGGCGTCCAGACTTTGACCGGGGCGCCCACCGGCCGTAAGTTGCTGCATCAACGATCCCTGACCGTGCCAGGGTTCCATGGGGATCGTTCATAACGATATCGAGCCGGAACGACCTGCCCTGCCCCGCATGGGCGGAGACGCTTCCGAAGCCGCCGTGGATGGGTTACCCGAACAACGTGCAGTAGTCCGCCGACTTTGCCGAGTTCCAGCATTGCAGAGGGCCGACACGGCCCCAAAGATCCGAGTTTTCATTCAGCCTTCGGCCCCGCGCGAAGGCAGGAACGGGCGCGCCCGTGGCGCGTGCTTAAGAGGCCTCCCTCATGTCTGACAATCCGATCCCCGCGGCCGAGGATGACGCCCTGCGCGCCACGGTACGCCTGTTTGGTGAAACCCTGGGCCAGGTGCTGCGCGAGCAGGCGGGCAGCCGTGTCTTCGGCGCCGTGGAAAAACTTCGCCTGGGCTTCAAGGAGCTCGAACAGACCCCTGACCCGGTGAAACACGCCGCGCTCATGGGCTACATCGAGGGTCTGGATGCGGAGACCCTGAACGACACGGTACGTGCCTTCACCCTGTACTTCACCCTCGTCAACATCGCCGACGAGGCCCATGAGCACGCCGCGCGCCGACGCATGGTGCATCAGGGGGGCAAGCTCTGGCCCGGGTCCTTTGACGCCACCTTCAGAACCTATGAGGAGGCCGGTATTTCACCGGAATCGGTGCGTGCCCTGCTGGACAAGGCCCTGTACATACCCGTGTTCACAGCGCACCCCACCGAGTCCAAACGCCGCACCACCATGGAGGGACTGCGCAGGGTATTCACCCTGGCATGGGCCATGCAGCGCAGTGAGCTGGGCGATGAGGAGCAGACCATTCTGCGCAGCAAGCTCAAGAATCAGGTCCAGATCCTCTGGAAAACCGACGAGGTACGCACGCACAAACCCGAAGTGGCCGATGAGATCCGCTACGGTCTCAATTATTTCCGCCAGTCCCTGTTCGAGGCGGTGCCGCGCATCTACCGCAACCTGGAACGCGGACTGCGCCTGAGCTACGGCCTCGATGCCCTGGGCCGCGACGCGTCCAGCGTTCCTCCCGCCCTGTTGCGCTTCGGATCGTGGATCGGGGGTGATCGGGATGGCAATCCCTTCGTGACCCCGGAAACCACCGAGTTCGCCCTGCGTCTGCAATCGCGGTTCGCCATCGAGGAGTACAAACAGCGCGTCATCTCGCTGTCCAACGTGCTGACCCAGTCGAACTCCCTCGCCGACCCGTATACGGAGTTGCTCGAGGATCTGCGCATCGACGACCTCGAATACGGCGCGGGCGCGTTCCCCAACCGCCCCCAGCGGTTCGCCACCGAACCCTTCCGCCGCAAGCTGTACATCATCCTGTACCGCCTCGAGGAAAACCTGCGCGACATTGACGCCAAGCTCGATGGCGGCAAGGTGGGCAAACACCAGGGCTACCGCAGCAAGGAGGAACTGCTCGATGACCTGTGCCTGATCCGCGACACCCTCATCGCCCATGGTGACGGCAACATCGCCGACGCGGATCTGAAAGACCTGATCGCCCTGGTGCAGACCTTCGGCTTCTCCCTGCAACAGCTCGATATCCGCCAGGAATCCACCCGCCACACCGATGCCGTGGCGGAACTGCTGTCCATGCTGCCCAACGATCCGTGCTACCTCGACATGAACGAGGACGAGCGGGTCGCCTATCTCACCCGCTCCATCGAAAACGGGCTGGTGGTGCCCCTGCGTGGTCGGCAGATGTCTGCCAAGACTTCCGAGACCGTCGAGGTCTTCAACGTCATGCGGCGCATGCAGAAGGAATTGGGCCGACGCTGTTTTGGCGCCTACGTGATCTCCATGACCCATGAGGCCAGCCACATCCTGGAAGTGCTCTGGCTGGCCTATCAGCGGGGCCTGGCCGGCCTCAACCAGGGCGAATGGTACTGCCACATCAGCATCAGCCCCCTGTTCGAGACCATCGCCGATCTGGAAAAGGCCCCCACCATCATGGAGAACCTGTTCAACAACCCCGTCTACAAGAACATGCTCGAAGCCTCGGGCGGCATGCAGGAGATGATGCTGGGCTACTCCGACTCCACCAAGGATGGAGGCATGTTCGCCTCGGCCTGGAACCTCTACCAGGCCCAGAGGGAGTTGCTCGCCCTGACTGATCGCCACGGCATCGAATGCCGCCTGTTTCACGGTCGAGGCGGCACGGTCGGCCGCGGTGGGGGCCCCACCCATGACGCCATCTATGCGCAACCGGTCGGCACCGTGCGTGGCAGCATCAAGTTCACGGAACAGGGCGAGGTGCTGTCCCACAAGTATTCCAATTCCGAAACCGCGGTCTACGAGCTCACCATGGGCATCACCGGTCTGCTCGACGCCACCATGCGCAAGCCGAGGGTGAACGCCGAACGCTACGCCATATGGCGCGACGCCATGTCCCAACTGACCGGTTACGGCGAGGCGAAATACCGTGAATTGGTCGATCACAACCCGGGCTTGTTCGACTTCTTCTACGAGGCCACACCGGTCAATGAGATTGCCCTGCTCAACATCGGTTCACGTCCGGCTCATCGCAAGAAGACCGATCGTTCCAAGTCCTCCATCCGCGCCATCCCCTGGATCTTCGGCTGGTCACAGTCGCGCATCATCTTCCCTGCCTGGTATGGCATCGGCAGTGCGCTCAAGCAGTTCCGCGAGCAACGCGGTGATGGCATGGACACCTTGCGCGACATGCACGAGGTTTGGCCCTTCTTCGGGACCCTGCTGAGCAACATCCGCCAGGCCGTCGCCAAGGCCGACATGGACGTGGCCCGCGATTACGCCAACCTGTGCCACGACGCGGCGACGGGAGACGCGATCTACGCCCTGTTCAAAGAGGAATACGACCTGACCGTGCAGCAGCTTCTCGAGGTCTGCGACGTGGCCACCCTGCTTGAGGACAATCCCACCACGGCCCACTCCCTGGAGCGACGCAACCCCTACCTGCTGCCCATCAATCACATCCAGATAAAGCTGCTGGAGCGCCTGCGCCAGCAGGAACTGGACGACGAAGAACGGGAGCTCTGGATGAAACCCCTGCTGCGCACCATCAATGCCCTGGCCTCGGGCATGCGGAACACGGGTTGATCGGACGCACGGCAACTGCGCGGCGGAGGACTTACGTCTCGCGGCTGCCGCGCGCCCTGGCTTTTGCGATGCGGCCGCGCATACTGCCGCACGGCGGCCAGCGACCACCATCACAGGGACACATCACCGGCGGGCGACCGCCCTGGACCGGGGCGAGCGGATGTTCACCCTTCGAACCAACCACTCAAGGACATGCCATGACCGGGCACGATCAGGTCAGAGGACATTCCCGATGAGGCAAACCCTTGCCCTCATGCTTCTTCTCATCGCCGCGCCCACTTTTGCCGCGAGCATCAAGGACACCATCTATGGACAGGCCACAGTGAGCGAAGTGACCTCGATCTACGATGCCGACACCTTCCGCGTCAACATAGCCGACTGGCCCGAGGTGGTGGGATACCGCATCCCCATTCGCGTCGTGGGCGTGGATGCACCCGAGATACGGGGCAAATGTGAGCAGGAGAAGGTCCGCGCCCGGGCCGCCAAGCAGTTCACGGTAGCTGCCCTTCGCGGTGCCCGGTCCATCGAACTGCGCAACATCAAGCGCGGCAAGTATTTCCGCCTGCTGGCCGAGGTCTGGGTGGATGGTCGCAATCTGAGCGACGAACTGATCCGCGCGGGTCATGCGCGCCCCTACGACGGCGGTACCCGCGCCGGCTGGTGCGAAACCGATCCCGAGGGCGGCCGCTAGAAATAGATGGAGCGAGAACGAGTCCCATTTTTCGTCAGGCAGGGCGCGAGGCCGGGTCATAGCGGGACTTTGGCGACAACGAGCAACGCGGCATGGCGGAAAGTTGGGCCGTTATTAAGTGCCAAACAGGTTGGCGCACGACACTAGCCCGAATCGGGAGCACCCCCCGGGTGCGGGTCAGGCCTGCCAAGCCAGTGTCCCTGGACAAAATCAAACCCCACCTGCATCACCTTCTCGAGCATGCGCCGGTCCTCGATCCCCTCGGCCACCAGCTTATGGCCGTTGCCCGAGATCAAAGACGCCAGGTGCTCCACGAGCACCCGTTGCTCCGGGTCATCCAGGGCCTGGATGAGCGTGAGATCAAACTTGACGATATCCACCGGCATGCTGGTGAGGTAACGCAGAGATGAGTAACCGCTTCCGAAATCGTCCAGGGCCACTTCGAACCCCAGGGAGCGGAGATGCTCGAGATTCTCGGTGGCCGCTTCCATCTGGGTGATCAGGCTGGTCTCGGTGACTTCTATGACCAGCTTCATGGCATCCATGAACGCCAACAACGGCCGCAACCACTCCACCACCTGCTCGTTCACCACTGACGGGCCGGAGAGATTCACGGCCACACCGGCCCCTTGCGGCAAGCGACCGGCCTCCAGGTCGCGGGCCACCTGACCGATGATCACGCGGTCCATCTCCATCTCCAGGTGACGGGCCTCGACCACGGGCATGAACTCTTCCGGGGGGAACAGACGATCCCCCAATCGCAGACGCACCAAGGCCTCGTAGTACGCCGCTGCGTTGGTACGAAGGTCCACCACGGGCTGGTAATACATGACAATGCCATGGCCGAAATCCAAGGCCTGGTACACGGCCTCATTGGCGCCGATGGAGAACACTCCGCTGGTGGAACTGGCCATACCATGTTCGTAGACGCTGATCGTGGGCTGCCCCGGACGCTTGGAGGCATACATGGCCATGTCCGCCTGGCGCATAAGTTCGGTCACGGAGACATCCCTCGGCGCCTCAGGGGCGGACACCCCGATACTCAGGCGCACCGGCTCGACCAGGTCCAGCTCGTCGGCAAAGGGGTGATGTTTGACCGCTTCCTCGCAACGCTTCGCCACGGCCATGGCCTGGGGTTTGGTGCAGTTGCGCAACACGCAGGCGAACTCATCCCCACCGAGGCGGAACAACGGCTGGCCCGGTCCCAGTGCATTACGCAGGCAATTCGCCACGGCGACGAGCACCAGATCCCCGACCGGGTGGCCGTAGCTGTCATTGATGGCCTTGAAATGATTGATATCGCAGAGCATGAGCCGGACGCTGTCGCTCGCGGGGCCCCGGCCACGGGCCAATTCACTCCAGAATTCATCGAAGGCACGCCGGTTCTGAGCGCGGGTGAGGACGTCCTGATGGGCCATCACCCAGAGCTCCCGGTTCTTCTCGTCGAGCACGCGGTTGGCTTCCGACAGCTCGTGGTGATAGTCGATCAGCGACTGCTCGGCGGCGTGCAGTTCCTCGAGGCGAAGTCGGGGCAGATGGCCCCGTCCCGGGCCGTCCTCCACGGGCTCCATCCCACCGGATGAACGCAGGCGCTCGATGACGGCCGGCACCCGCCGAACAGCGTGCCCGACAACCCGCATCGAGACGATCATCAATAGCAGACTGGGCAACACCACCAAGGCACCGAGGATGATGATCGTGTCCACCACAAGGCCATCGATCAGCTTGAAACTGCGCGTCTGGACGAGTCGATAACGGGCGTGATCCACGATGTCGCCCACCGATTCCAAAGTGCCTCCAACGAACTTCAGGGACTGGATATCGATCAGGTTGAACGCGTGCAGTCTCCGGATGGAGGGCAGCAAACGGGCATTCACCCCGAGGTAACCCACCACGCCCGTACCGGGGTCGCGTGTCAGCGGAACGATGAACACAACGCGTAGATCGCCACCCTCCACGTGGTATGACTCCCGGGCCGTGCCCGGGGTGACCGATTCAGGCAGGGGGTTATCACTCAATACAGTCAGGGCACGCCCCCGCTCGTCGTACAACATGAGTTCGTCGAAACGTTCACCCAGGACGCCCGACTGGGCAATCCGGTGAGAATGCCAATAGGCGAAGTAGCGCGGATTGGCCAATTGCTGGAACAACTCGTCCCAGTCACTCAGGTCTTGAACCCCTGCGCGCAGGTCCCTGAGCACTTTGTGCACCGAATTGTTCAATTCCGCGCGGGCGGAGAGCCGCTCGGAATCGTGCAGTCGTCCCCGGGTGCTCTGGTACTGCTGATAGCTGAGCAGGGCGAACGCCACATAGATCACGGCTGTGATAGCGGCCAACCAGGAGGCGTAGCGCCCGAAACTGAGCGTGCGTTGTCCTTTTTGCTCGGTCATTGGATGCGGGCGTCAATGCGCCAACAAGCCCTCCACGGCCTCAAGCAGATCGAACTCGTGGGCACTGTCGAAGAAGTGGTCCGCTCCTTCCACGTTTACCACGCGAATACCGGATTCACGCAGGAGGTTGCGCCAGGAAACATCGATACGGTCGTCGGCCGAGCCCAGGATCACGGCCACGGGGCCCCGGAAACCGATCATGGCGTCGAGCATGCTCCGGGCATCCCAACGGCTGTAGGAGTTGTAGGCCTCGCGCGTGCTGACGTAACGCTGACAGAATCCCAGGGAAAACTCTTCCAGGTCGCCCTCGGTCCGGGCGTCGGCACGCTCCCCGCCGAGCAGATCACTGACACTGACGAGGATCGCCCGTGCGACCGGCGCATCGGGATAGGCCTCAAGGTAGCGGGTGATGACCAAGCCCCCGGCACTGTGGCCGATCAACACCACGGGCCTGCCCTGCCTGCCATACAACCACTGCACCCAGTGGTGCAGCTCGGCCACATCGTCATCCAGGGTGTGCAGGTGTACCGCCTCGCAACCCAGGCTCTGGGCGCGCCCGGAGATACCGAGGGAGAGCGTCGGCGACAGCACAGGGTAATCCGCATCGGCCAGGCTTTGATGAAGCCGCCTGACGGTGAAGAAATCATGGGTTTGCAGAAAGCCGTGCAGGATCAGCACGGGGTTGCCACCCGTCTCATGCCCTTCACCACTGTAGGCCGCCCGCGCCACCACACCCGGCGCGACCGGTGCTTCAACCGTCTGCGTCGTACGGGCGTACGCGCCCCCCACCGTTAGAAACGGCATCATGGCTATGAGCAAGAGCAGCGTGCGCACGTGAAAACCTCCTCCCCGACTTCCTGACCCCTGGGGCATCTCGTCGTGTCGCACGGGCGACAGCCCCGGAGTATTCCGCGGATCGACGGACGAAACGCGGTTTCATTATGGTTTACCCTTAATCATGCACCATGGTGCGGCGGATATCCCACGTTATTTGCTCACCAATCCCGGCCGTTCCCAGCGCGCGCATGCGCATCCTGCTCCGGATGCACGGCAATCACTCAGAACTTCAGGGCGTCGCGCAGTGCGGCCAGGCGTTTGGCGCGGTCGGCTGGCGCATAGGATTCTGGATCGGAATGCCCCCAGACAGGCCCCGGCCAAGCGGGATCACCTTCATGGCGCGCGATCACGTGCAGGTGCAACTGCGGCACCAGGTTCCCCAGAGCCCCGACGTTCACACGGTCGGGGGCATACAACGATTCCAGGGCCCTTGCGGCCCGGCAGCATTCGTCCATCAGCGTCCCACGCGCCGGGACGTCCAACTCGTGCAGCCCCGTCACCCCATCGATGCGGGGCACCAGGATCAACCAGGGATAGCGGCGGTCATCCAACAGCAGAAAACGCGACAGCGGCCCTTCGCCGACGACGGCACAGTCGGCGGCGAGGCGCGGATGCAGGCGGAACCCGCTCACAGCGCGGACGCCCCATGCACGGCGGGTAGTGGTACGTCGCGGGTTCGGCTGGAGCGTGAATCCGGCAGGGGGGCCTCATCCGCCCGACGATAGGTGAACACCAGGGAACGCTTTACCGCCGCGGCCCGATTGCGGCCCGCGGCGTGCAACAGGCGCGCATGGAAGAGCAGCACATCACCCGGGCGCAGGGTCACGGCAACCTCATCGGCAAGAACCGGCCCGTTGTCGGGATGATCCGGCAGGAAGAACACATCCTCGTCGAAGCGCTCACGCCCGAACTCGCGCCGGTGTGAAGCAGGAATCACGCGCATTCCGCCGTTCTCCGGCCCCTCATCGCCCAAGGCCAACCAAGCGTTGATCAGATCGCCTCGCGGGTAGCTCCAGTAGCGGGTGTCCTGGTGCCAGCCGGTCTCGCTGCCGTGATCGGGGTACTTGGTCATGATGCAGTTGTGGTGGGCCTGAACCAGCGCAATATCCCCCCCACCAAGCAGTGTACGCACGGGAACCAGCAATTCATCAGACCGGGCCCAACGGCGGAACACCGGGTCCCGCGAATAGGCATTCAGCAGACGCCGCGGCGTGCCTCCCCCTTCCGCATCCAGACTCATGGGGGCGCCCGGGTAGCCCAACTCCGCTTCGTATTCCAGGGGAGCGAGGGGCGGGGCAAGGTGCTCATCAACCGCACGATTGAGTTCAGCGACCTGCTCCCGCGAGGCCAATGCGGGCAGGACCACGAATCCCTGTTCATGAAACCGCGTGGCTATCTCGTCGGGATCAACCATCGCGGTACCGGTATGTCGCGAAACGGGCACGGTCTGAGACTCCGTGGGGACAGGCATCGAGGGGCCGGGACAGTAACGCAGTTCAGTTGCCCGCGGGGCGGGTCAGGTCAATCGGATCCGGGGCAACCCGCCTGCTCCGGCCATGGGCCATTGGCAATAGCGTTGGCCTGATTGATCCCGGGACCGTGAGCGGAGCGCTTGCTAGCGTTCAGCCTGAGGCAGCCGCAATGTGAACAGCCCTTCACCCACCTGGCGCATCTCCGCGACGGACAGGCCATCGGCTTCCACCGGATCCTCCCAGACACCACAGTACACGTTATCTATACCCGCATCGGGGCCTTCAAGGTAGAACTTGGACTGGATGTCCAGGTAGGTGTGCGGGCTGTCATCAAAGCCGGCTTGGGCAAGGGGCTCCGGGGGCCACGCGCGCACGTAATCCAGGGCGCGCAACACACGGACCACCCGGTAGTCGCCGGCCTCGATGCGCTGGTCCCGGTCGGAGACGGTCAGACGCTCGAACCGACAATAGGGCGCATGGTGGTTCACGTCGCTCTCACGCCAGACCTCCCGACCGTTCTGAATCCAGACACCGGCATATCCCCCGGCGACCCGCAGTGGCTTGAGCAGGGTGATGACAGCCCCCTCGCCGATCTCGCCGTAGGCGGTGCCCGGATCACGGGGTGGATTGGAGGTGCATGCGGACAGGCTGAGGGCCAATAGCCCCCCCGCGGCGAGGGACGGAATGGACAGCGGACGCATGGTGGGGATCTCCTGGGGAATATCGAAACGCGAAACCTTCGACGTCATCCGACCCGCTCGGGTTCCTCGACCGGCACGCCCGGGAGCAAAGAGAAAAGGGTCGGATCGGACAGGATCAGACGAATGGGACGGCCTCACCCCGGCCGCGGATTTCATCCTGCATGCGTGCGGTTTCCTGCACCTCGGGCCGGGCGCTGTAGTCCGCCAGGGAAATACCATCGAGAAACTCGAAGATCTTGCGCGAAAGCTCCTGCCAGAGGTCATGGGTGAGGCAGTTGCGACCGTCCTGGCATCCACCCTGGGCGCCACAGCGGGTGACGTCCATCCCCTCCCCCACCGCGTCGACCACACTGGCGATGGATATCTCCTCGGCGGGACGGGAAAGACGGTACCCACCGCCCGGGCCACGAACCCCTTCGACGAGGCCGGCCTTGCGCAGCTTCGCGAAGATCTGCTCCAGGTAGGAAAGCGATATGGCCTGGGCCTGGGAGATATCCGACAGCGTGACGGGGCCTCGACCACTGTGAATAGCCAGATCCATCATTGCCGTGACCGCATAACGGCCCTTGGTGGAGAGTTTCATGACGCGCCGCCGATGCTCGGAACCTGCTTGAGGACGCTAGCGGAAGCGCCGGAAAACGGTCAAGAGACGTAGATCAATGCAACGCGATATAGGTGCCGGTGCCCGTACTCAGGCCACCGCCGACTGTCTCCGACCCGGCGTTCTGCCCCCTGCACCTGGGAAATCGTGGCCTTCGTTCAGGCACCAGACCAGCCAGCGCTCAAGGAACAGGTTGGCCGCCCATTTCCACTCCAACTCGTGGCCCGGTATGGGTCCGTCCTCGGCCCCTGCAGGTGCAGCCCAGTTGGCATCCATGAATTCGGCCTGCCGACTGTCGTGATAAACACGCAGGGTGATGTCCGGAGTGGTCTCACCGTTGTCATCGTCAAACCGGTGGGTCAGATGCAACTCGGTGGTGTAGCGGTGGCGCTCCAGTACCTCCAGGTGCAGTGGTGCGGCACCGGCCGCGCACGAGCGTGCGCGGTCTGGCAGATGGTCGAGGAAGGGCAAAAGACTCTCCAGAAGCTCGTAGTTACGCTCATAGACCTCCATCAGGTTCGCGTAGCGACGCCTATGGAAGACAATATCAAGCGGTTTCCAGAGTGGGCCTTGCATGGTTCCTGGCCGACGGGCCGAATGTGCGCGGACCTCTACCCTAATCCCCGGATACCGGCTTGGGGAAGGCCCGATCGGGCTTTCGACGTCGCTCCCATGGGTATCATTGCCGACGTGGCGTGCGCAGCCGTACACTGCGCCGCCCGTTCGTGCGTACGTCCAACGACCGCGCGAATCCGTCAGCCAATCTGCACATTCATCGAGTGAATCCGGCCAGCGCCGATCGGTCAGTCCCTCCCTGGGTCAGCCCCCAACGGGTCCGGCCAACGGGCGAAAGCCGAAAGGCTTCAACCATAGTCCGGATTCGGGAGTCATCGCGTGGGCCCATTTGCCGGAGCCGGATACCTCTTCAAGGGCTTGTCCCTGATCATGCAGCCCGGGCTGCGTCGATTCGTCCTCATTCCCCTGCTGATCAATATCGTGATATTCGGCGGCCTCGGCTGGCTGGCCTACGTGCTGTTCGCCGATCTGATGCAGGACCTGACCGATTACCTGCCCGATTGGCTGGATTGGCTTGAGTGGCTGCTGTGGCCGCTTGCAGTGGCCGCCTTTCTCCTCGTCGTGTTCTACACCTTCAGTCTGTTGGCCAACATCATCGCGGCCCCATTCAACAGCCTGCTCGCGGAAAAAACCGAACTGCTGCTCACCGGCCAACCACTGGAAGACGGTTCCAGCCTGGCCGACGTACTCAAGTCCGTCCTACCCATGATCGCCGCCGAGATCGGCAAACTCATGTATTTCGTGGTGCGTGCCATACCCCTGCTGATCCTGTCCTTCATCCCCGTACTCAACGTCGCGGCGCCCGTGCTGTGGTTCCTGTTCAGCGCCTGGATGCTGGCCTTGGAATACATGGATTACCCCATGGGCAACCACAACCTTCTGTTCAAGGACATCCGCGCACGCGTGCAGACACGCCGTATGACCGGGCTCGGCTTCGGTGCCATGACGACCCTGTTCACCATGATTCCGGTGCTCAACTTCATTGCCATGCCGACGGCCGTCTGCGGCGCAACCGCCCTATGGGTCGACCGTTTCAAAGACGAGCACGAGGCCTTGCCGAAGCCCTGAACCGGGTCTGAACAGGGTGTGAAGAGGTACCGAAACGGGCAACCCCCCCCGGAACCGTCAGAAGGCGGCTTGATCCGACCGGGCCACTCATCCCCCCAAAGGGGGTAAGACACATCACCGACATGGGTCTGATAGTCTTTGCGGCAAGTGACTGGCACCGGTGCTTCCGGTGCCTTTTTCGTTGACTGTAGCTGAGCCCCCGCCCCGCGATGAACGCTGTCGCCAATCCGGCTTTTGACATCCCCCATGCCCTGGAAGAGGCCATTGCCCGCCAGGCCCTGGCCGCCCCATCGCCCGCTACGCTGAACGCCGCGGAGCGGGACCGCTTGATGGAGCACTGCAGCGCGCTGTTGCGCGCGCGGAACGCGGTACTGGTCGCCCACTACTACACCGATGCGGACCTCCAGGAACTGGCGGAGCGCAGTGGCGGACGGGTCGCCGACTCCCTGGAAATGGCCCGCTTCGGCTTCGAATCGGAGGCCAAAACGGTGGTCGTGGCCGGAGTGCGTTTCATGGGTGAGACGGCCAAGATCCTCAGCCCCGAAAAGCGGGTCCTGATGATCGAACCCCAGGCGCAGTGCTCGCTGGAACTGGGCTGCCCCCCGGATGAATTCGCCGCGTTCTGCGATGAGCACCCGGATCACACCGTGGTCGTGTACGCCAACACCAGCGCCGCCGTGAAGGCACGCGCGGACTGGATGGTGACCTCGGGCATCGCGCTGGAGGTGGTCAAACACCTGCATGAACGGGGCGAGAAAATCATCTGGGCCCCGGACCGGCACCTGGGTACCTACGTGGCGCGGCAGACGGGGGCCGACATGCTCATGTGGCAGGCGGGCTGCGTGGTCCACGAAGCCTTCCGCGCCGAGGCCCTGGAGACCATGAAACGCGAGCACCCACACGCCGCCATCCTGGTCCACCCCGAATCGCCCGCTCCCGTGGTCGAACTGGCCGACGTGGTGGGCTCGACCACCGGGCTGATCAACGCCGTACGGGACATGGACAACCCCGAGTTCATCGTCGCCACCGACCGCGGCATCTTCTACAAAATGCAGCAGGCGGCTCCGGGCAAGACCCTTATCGAGGCCCCTACCGTTGGCGAGGGCGCCACCTGCGTAAGCTGCGCCCACTGCCCCTGGATGAATATGAACGGGCTCGCCGGACTCGCCCACGTTCTTGAGACCGGCGGCAACGAAATCCACCTTCCGGAACAGACCCGCGCGGCCGCATTCCGCTCGGTCAAACGGCTCCTGGATTTCAGCGCGACGCGTTGACATCCACGGCGGCCGACACGGCAGCTGGAGGTGCCGCCCCCCAGCACCGGTCACCGCCGATCAGCGCATAGAGCCCAGATTCGCCATCAGGGCCTGCTCCATTTCGGGGATCTCGCCCTTGAGCTTGCGGTCCATATCCGAGCCGGGCTCGAAGTGACGCTCCACCACACTCTGATAGTGCTCGAGCGAGTGATTTACCGCTCGCTCCATATGTTCCCGGAACAAGCCCTCGAGCTCCGCGGCCAAAGCCGCCCGGGTCGCCTGATCGACATCCCCCACATGCTTGCCGATCACGGCCTGAATCGCCTTTTCCAAAGTCATCATCGCCCCCTCGTATCTGTATAGGTGCAATGCAAACACCCCCGCGCGCAAACGCCAATGGGGGAATCCGTGGGCGCCACGGCAACGGCTTGCACGCTACCCCGCCCGCCCCTCCGACACACTCTCCCCCACTACCGCCCCCGGGAAACCCCATGGACCGGTGCGGGCAGCCCATCTGCCAAGGTTGCCCAAGCAGTCCTTCAGAGCGCGTGCCATGAACATTCCCATGCTGAATGACAAGAACCAGGAACTGGTGTTCGATTTCCTGCTGTTCTTCTCCACCCTGTTCATCTTTGTCTTCGGTCTTCTGCTACTGATCGTCATCGTCACCTACGTTGTCGACCGAACCCAGACCGAACAAGCGATTCGCCGCAACTACCCGGTCATCGGCCACTTCCGCTACTTCTTCGAGCACATAGGCGAATTCTTCCGCCAGTATTTCTTCGCCATGGATCGCGAGGAACTGCCCTTCAACCGCGCCCAGCGTTCCTGGGTCTACCGTGCCGCCAAGAACCTGGACAACACCGTGGCCTTCGGCTCAACGCGGGACACCCGCGTCACCGGCAACGTGCTGTTCGTCAACACCGCATTCCCCACCCTGGAACGGGACGCGGTGGCCACCGTCCCGATCACCATCGGTCCCCACTGCCAGACCCCGTACACCACCGCATCGCTGTTCAACATCTCCGGGATGAGCTTCGGCGCGCTATCCAAGCCCGCGGTCACGGCCCTGGCCCACGGCGCACGCAAGGCCGGCTGCTGGATGAATACCGGCGAGGGTGGCACCTCGCCCTATCACCTGGAAGCGGGCTGCGACCTGGTGGTGCAGATCGGCACGGCCAAGTACGGGGTGCGCGACGCGGACGGTAACTTCGACGACGAACGCCTGCGTACCCTGGCCGGCCGCGATGCCGTGCGCATGTTCGAACTGAAGATCAGCCAGGGCGCCAAACCCGGCAAGGGCGGCATCCTCCCCGGCGCCAAGGTCACTGCCGAGATATCCAGCATCCGTGGCATTCCGGTGGGTGCCGACTCCATCTCGCCAAACCGCCACCCGGACATCAACAACGTCGGCGATCTGCTCGACACCCTGGCCCATATCCGCGCGGTCACCGGCAAGCCCGTGGGCTTCAAGGCGGTCATGGGCGGGGCGGGCTGGCTGGACGACTTGTTCGCCGAGGTTCAGAAACGCGGGATGGAGTCCGCCCCGGACTTCATCACCGTGGACGGCGCGGAAGGTGGAACCGGCGCCGCCCCCATGGCACTGATGGACGACATGGGGCTGCCCCTGCGCGAGGGCCTGCCCATGCTGGTGGACCGGCTCACCGCCTGGGGTCTCAAGGATCGTGTCAAGGTCATCGCCTCAGGCAAGCTCGTCACCCCCGCCGACGTGGCCTGGGCACTGTGCGTGGGCGCGGATTTCTGCGTCTCCGCGCGCGGCTTCATGTTCGCCCTGGGCTGCATACAGGCCCTGCAATGCAACAGGAATACCTGTCCCACCGGCATCACCACCCACAAGGAGAAACTGCAACGGGGCCTGGACCCGACGGTGAAATCCGAGCGTGTCGCCCACTACGTCCGCAACATCGTCCACGAGGTCGGCATCATCGCCCACTCCTGCGGGGCCAGGGAGCCCCGCGAGCTCAATCGCCACCACGCTCGCGTGGTCCAGGAAAACGGCCTGTCCGTGACCCTGGCCGAGCTCTATCCGGAACCGGAGAGGGCGGGGGCATTGAGTGCCGAAACGGACGCACCGCGCCAATAAACAGGGCATCGCGGCACGTGCCGAGGCGGACCTGTGCGCGGGTCCCGTTTCAGGACCTGACCGAAGAACGGAGTCCGCATCTCGATGCGCCCGGCGAAGCCGGTCTCCAAGCCGTGGAACGCGCTGCGCGCGGTCAGACCGGGGTCTGTACTCCGATCACGTGGCAGGAGCAGTGCAGTTCTCCCGCAACGAAGCATCGGCCCAGCGGACACGGCCCGAACTCAAAACCCAAAATTCGTAGCTCAAAATTCGCGCGTAGGGCGCAGGCAGCGCCGGGACCCGGCTCCAGGTCGCTGTGTTCGCTCTGTATCCCGAGCACGCGGCTTCAGAGCGAGAAGAAAACGAAGGGCCTGCGTCTCAGAGTTTCACCACCCACACCGGGCACCCGGCGGTGCCGATGACCCGCTGGGACACACTGCCCACCAGCAGCCGGTCAAGACCGGTTGCACCGCGTCCGCCCATGACGACCAGATCGGCACCGGTATCCTTCACGCACTCGACAATGCCCTGGTCGGGCTGACCGACACGGATATCCACGTCCGGCTCGACGCCCTGCTCGGCCATGAGCGCCCGCACCCGTTCGGCATGTTGGGCGGCGTCGCTCCACAGACGCTCGTCGATGGCGACGGAGCAGACGGTGATGGGCGCCTTGCAGAGTTTGACCAGGTTGAGAACGGTGAGCGCGGCGGCATCGGAATCGCGCGAGCCGTCCACCGGCAGGACGATACGCTTGCCCTCCATGCCCTGGGCCTTGTGGGGCACCACGAGCACGTCGGAAAGGGTGTGGCCGATAACCAGTTCGGTGGTGGACCCCATGAGCGTGCGCATGAGGTCGGTCTTTTCCCGTCGGCCCATGACGATGACATCCATGGAGGATACTTCGGCCTGGTCGACGATCTCCTCGTACGGGTCATCGCCGTGACCGAGCAGGATCTCGCAATCCACACCGGACGCGGCGGCCTGCTCACGCACGGCCATGAGGCGTTCCACCGTCTGCTTCTTCTCCACCTTGTGCAGCTCGGTGTTCTCGAAATCCGGGGTGGGCAGCACACTGTAGGCGAACAGTTTGGCCTTGCAGCGGCGGGCGATGTTGATGGCCTCGCTGACCGCGCCGTCGGTGAAGCGCGAGTTGTCGGTCACCAGCATGATGCGCTCCATGCGCCCGGCGGGAGACAGGGACTGGACCTGGGTGGGTTCCGGGCGACTGAAGGCGCCAACCGGCGCATCCTCGGCGGCCAGCTTGGCCCGATGGGCGCGCATACCGGAGATCAGCGCCTTGAAGACAATGATGGCCCCGACGCTGAGGGCGAAGATCAGCAGGCCGAAACTGAGGTTGCGCAGGAACTCGGCGGTGGGGTCGGCGAGCTTCTCGATCTCGCCCAGCTCGGACAGATACACCGGAATCACCACGCCGCGGCTGAACAGGGCCAGGATCATGATCACGCCCATGACGACCTTGACCATGTAGGGCTTCACGTAGGTGGTGCCGATGGCGCCCAACTGCACGCCGAACAACGAACCCGCCAGGATTATCATGGCCAGGCGGATGTCCACGAAGCCGGACCAGGCGAACTTGATGGTGCCACCCATGCCCATGACGAAGGCGATGACCAGTTCGGTGGCCGAGGCCATGAGCCCGGGCACACCAAGGATATACATCATGGCCGGCACGCCGATGAAGCCACCCACGGCGATGGTGGCCGCAAGCATGCCGGTGGCGAAACCGATGGGGATGGTGAACAGCACCGACACCTTCGCGTCGATGGATTTGAAGTACATCATGGTGCCGGGGATGTGTACGGACTGGACCCACTTGGCGAGCTTCGGGGTCTTCTCCTCGTCCGGGTTGGTGGAGTGGTACATCTTCCAGGCGTCACGCAGCACGTAGCCGCCGACGATGGCCAGCACCACCACGAACACGCCGGACACATAGAGGTTGGAGCCGGCCTTGCCGAAGGTCTCGCGGATAGTCTCCTGAACCCCTGCCCCGTAGAGCACCCCGGCCTCGGCGGAGATG
Source organism: Gammaproteobacteria bacterium (assembly GCA_049604295.1). Lineage (GTDB taxonomy): Bacteria > Pseudomonadota > Gammaproteobacteria > JACKNK01 > JACKNK01 > JBMYTL01. The sequence continues at coordinate 51,359 of JBMYTL010000005.1, read as the reverse complement.
CCCAGCACTATGCCCAGTTTGACGTCCACCTGGCCGAACTTGTGGCGCTTCATGGCGCCGACGAAGGCCTTGGGGAATTTATGGGCCATGTTGGAAGCCACGGCCATGATGGCGGTAACCCCCATGTTCATCATGGCGGGAGTGAGGACGAAGGCACCACCGGAGCCGATGAAGCCGGACACCAGGCCACCCACGAAGCCCACCAGGAACAAAAAGATGACGTTGCCGACACCCAGATCGATGAAGTTGATTTCCATGTCGGCCCCTTACTTCTTGGTGGTCTTCGGCTTGATGCCGAACAGGTCCCAGAACTTGCCGGTGAAGTTGCCGTGGACGATGGAGAAGCCGAAGGCGATGGTGAGCGGGATCACGAAGTACCAACCACCCTGGCGGGAATACTCCAGTACCTGCTCGTTGAAGAGATACAGCAGCACGTAGAGCGTGACGCTGATCACCCCGTAGACCAGGGTGGGTAACAGCACACGTTTACGATCGATCGGCATGGTCGGATTCTCTGCGCGGGAAACGGGGTGGCACGCATTCACGCGCCCGGCAAAGCACCGGATACACATTCCCGATCAATACAATCAGGAACCAGGACCTATACGTGGCCTTTACACATCGGTGCGAAATTGGCGCGGGATACTGGAGATCCGTACATCAGTGTTCAAATGAATAACGACGCATTAATATTCCGTAATGGAATACAAAGAACTCCCTGACCTGAAGGCATTGGCCGCGTTGCGGGCGGTGGTCGAACTGGGCGGCGTCGCGGAGGCGGGGCGTGCCCTGCACATCGGGCAACCGGCGGTCACCAAGCGCCTGCGCACCCTGGACCGCTGCTACGGCGTCGAACTGATGTACCGCGAGGGACGCCGCCTGGAACTGACGCCGGCGGGAGAGAAGGCCTATGCCTATGCCCGCCTGATGCTCGAACACCACGGCCTGCTTCTGGACAACCTGGCGGCGTTGCGCAGCCACCAGGACCGTCTCCGCCTGGAGGTCACCTTCGCCATTGGCGAACACCTGTTGCCCGACCTTCTGCTGCGCTTCGCTGACGCCCACCCGGGCTACCGGATCGAAAGTCGCATGGGCTACACGCGCCGCATCAGCAACCACCTGGCCACCGGGCTCACGGACCTGGCGCTCCTGGAGCAGGCCCCCGACCACCCGGAGATCCTGGTCAGTCCCTGGCTGGAGGACGAACTGTTACTGGTATGCGGCCAGGAGCACCCGCTTTGGGATTGCCCCTCGATCAGTTGCGCCGAACTCAGCACCCTGCGTTTCGTGCTCCGGGAACCGCGTTCCTCCCAACGCGTACTCCTCGATCGCAGCCTCCACGAAGCCCGCTGCGGCCCCCTGTCCATCACCATGGAAGTGGGCTCCACGGACACCATCGTGGAAATGCTGCAACGGGGCCGTCACGTCAGCATCCTGCCCCGCTTTTCCGTTGCCGATGCCCTGGATCAGGGCAGCCTGCACCACATCCGCGTCACGGGCCTTCGCGTTGAACGCACGCTCTGGATTGCCCGAACCCGTGCGACGCGAAACAACCCGGTGGCGGAGGCCTTCGTCAGCCTGTTACGCGACAACCCCGTTCATTGAGCGGTCGGACCATCGATCCGCCCGCGCTCACCTGACCGCCATCGGGCGCCTCAATCGGCGAACTCGATGCGCTCCGCCAGGGCCTCTATGGCAGCGCGCGCGCAGACCTCATCCTTGTCGCCCCCGGGTGCACCGCTGACGCCGATGGCCCCCACCCGGCTGCCCGCGACCTGGATGGGCACACCGCCCTCCATAACCAGCAGGCCGTCCACGTGATTGAGTTCCGGGCGGATATCCGCGCGCAACTTGCGGAACTCGCCCGAGGGCAATCCGGACATGATGACCATGTTGGCCTTCTCGCGGGCGATCTGCAGCGTGAAGTGGGCTGCCAGGTCATCGCGCAAGGCGGCACGTTCCTGGCCCGCACGGTCCACCACCACGGCACTCACCTGATAGCCGTCATCGCGGCACTTCATCACGGCCGCATCGGCCAGGTCGCGGGCCAACTCCATACCGATATTGCGCACGGTGAGGACATCCTCCGCATGGGTTGGCCCCGTGGTCACGGCCAGCAGGACAGTGGCAATCAAGATCGAATAACGGCGCTCCATAAATGTGACTCCGAAGGGGAAGCAGGACGTGCATTGAAGCGCCCGCGGCGCCCATACGCCATCCCCCGCAGGCCACGCCGCGATACGGATAACCCCCTATAACCCAGAGGCGGTTTGTGGCTTCCCAAGACACATCCAGCGCATACGATATCGCCGCGATTACAGGCTTTCTCCGCAAGCCACCTGTTCATTCCGGCCTTGTTCAGGCCAACCCGGTCAGACCGACATCATTTAAGCCGACTCATAACGGCCCCCTTCATCCACAGGAGTATTGAGATGCTCAAGCACATCACCGCGCTGGCCCTGCTGGCCGCAACCGCGATGCCCACCCTGGCTGCAGTCCAGACCAAGGCGGTCACCTACGAACACGACGGTGACGCCCTCACCGGACACCTCTACTGGGACGATGCCCATAGCGGCAAGCGACCGGGAGTCCTGGTGATCCACGAATGGTGGGGCCTGAACGATTACGCCAAGAAACGGGCCCACATGCTCGCCGAGCTGGGCTACGTGGCCTTCGCCGCGGACATGTACGGCACGGGCAAGGTCACCACGGATCCGGGCCAGGCCAAGGAATGGATGCAGGGCGTCACCGTCGATGTGGAGAGCTGGCGCGAGCGTGCGCGCGCGGGCCTGACCCAGTTGGTGGACAGCGGCATGGTCGATGCGGACAAGACCGCCGCCATCGGTTACTGCTTCGGCGGTGCCTCTATCCTGCAAATGGCCTACGACAACGCACCGGTGAAGGGCGTGGTCAGCTTCCACGGCGCGCTGCCCGCCGCCCCCGAGGAATCCAAGGGCAAGATCGGCCCTCAGATCCTCGTGCTGCATGGCGCGGCGGACAAGTTCATCGCCCCGGAAGTGGTCACCAACTTCCGCGCGAAGTTGCAGGAAGCGGGCGCCAACTGGGAGATGAACACCTATGGCGGCGACGTGCGCCACGGGTTCACCAACCCGGACGCCGCCACCTTCGGCATCGAGAACCTCAAGTATGACGCCGCCGCTGACATGCGTTCCTGGTCCAAGATGCAAAGCTTCTTCAAGGAAATCTTCTGACGTCCTGGGCGGGTGCCCCCCGCGCGGGGGTACCCGCCAACCCGTGCGGTCGGGGCGCGGGCCCGGCAAATCGCGCAATCAACTCCTTCTCACCCGCGCGCATGAAGATCAACCCTTCTGCCTGTTCCCGCGACGGATCGTCATCCTCCCCGCCGCCTGAAACCACGCGGTAACTCCAACCTTCCCCGCCCGGCAGGTAGACCTGCACCAGGGCGTTGGCTTGCAGTGCGTCCAGGGCCGCCCCCAGCGGGCCCGACCCGACGTTCACACGGGCATCGTGTGGCCACCGCGGCGCTTCAAGATGCGGCCTTGAGCCATGGCGTTCCCGGCCGAGGTACAGCCAGAAAGTCCCGTTGCTACGCGGTATCACCAGTCGGGCGGCCGGCCAGTACCCGGCACCGGGCCAGGGCGTTATCCGATCCTCCGGGGTCAGGGTCGCATTCCATGCCCGTGCCACCAGTGCGCGCTCGATATCCTCCCAGCCCAGAATCACAGCCGCGAGCAGGGTACATAGCAACGCCACCGCGGCGCGTCGCCAACGCAGGCGCCGGTGAGATCGTCGGTAGACCATGGGCATCAAAGCGACCTCGATGAACACGTCGGCACGGTCGGTTGCTCGGGACGAGCGCGGGGGTTGGATGGCGCGACACGCCGATACGCACCCGCGTGCTCCGGTGGCCAGAACAGAAAATCGGTGCAATGGGGCACCACTGATGCCCCAACCGTGCTGGAGTCGGGTTTCGAAGGGACTGTGCCGTGCATGGCGGAAACCTCCTGTCGATACGGATTCGCGGATTGGTCCAGCGCACCATCCTTGGCAGGGAGCGGCATTCCTGGCCTGCGCCGGGAGTGGACAGTGGAGCGGGCCCCGGGCGAGGAGTGAACCCGATGTGTCGCGCACCACCTGGGATCGCATTTCAGACCCGCACCCGGGCAATGCCCGGCCCCCGGCGGGCACCAGCAAGACGAATTCGGGCGAAATTCTGGCAAGGCCGCCGCGCTCATCCACGGCCCTTGCGCATACGCCACCGCAGGTCCTACAAAGGTCAGCAATCCAGGCGCATCCCGCCTCCCCCGACCCAGGCCACAGCCATGCCCCGACGTATCGCCATCGTTGAAGACGAAGCCGCCATCCGCGACAACTACGCGGATGCCTTTCGCCGCCAGGGCTACAGCGTGGACACCCACGCCAGCCGCGGCGCGGCCCTCGCCGCATTCGAGAACCGCCTTCCCGACCTCGCCATCGTGGACATCGGCCTGGGCGACGAACCGGAAGGCGGCTTCGAGCTGGTACGTGACCTGCGCGCACGCTCGCGCTCGGTCCCCATCATGTTTCTCACCGCGCGCGACAGTGACTTCGATGCCATCTCGGGCCTGCGCCTGGGCGCGGACGACTACCTGACCAAGGACATCTCCCTACCCCACCTGCTGGCACGCGTGGCTGCCCTGTTCCGCCGCACCGACGCACTGTCCGCCCCGGCCGAATCCGACGAGAGGGTGGAGGCCGGGCCGCTGTCCCTGGAGCTGGGGCGCATGGTCTGCCGCTGGCACGGCACGGTCCTTGACCTGACCGTCACGGAATTCTGGATCGTGCACTCGCTGGCGCGCAGACCCGGACATGTGAAGACCCGGGAACAGCTCATGGACGACGCCAACACCGTGGTCGATACCGCCACGGTCACCTCACATATCAAGCGATTGAGACGCAAGTTCGAACAGGTCACTCAACCATTCGACTGCATCGAAACGGTTTACGGCATGGGCTACCGCTGGCGTTGCCCGGCGTGAAAACACGAACCGATGGGCGCACGGGACGCGCGGGCCCGGGCATAGGACTGCGCGGCAAACTGCTGGCGGTATCGCTGGCGTTGCTGAGCCTGCCCTGGGCGGGCTACCAGTACCTCAAGGGAATGGAGGATTACCTGCGGGACCGGCAGGAAGATGCCCTGCGGGCCACCGCGCAGGCCGTGGCCACCGCCCTGCGCGAGCGCCCCGGTCTGTTTCCGCCCGCCGGTGATGGCCCGTCCCTGTACGCCTTCCCCCTGCCCCAAGCCCCACAACTGGATGGATACGCCGATGACTGGGGCGACCTGCGTCATAACGGCCAGCCCCTGGAACACCACGGCCCCGATCAGCGACGCACCGTACATACCCAGAACGCCACCCCGACAGCGGGCCCCACCCTGCTGCTCGGTACCCGGGAGGAACGCCTGTTCGGTCTCATCCGCGTGCCCGGCGGGGTATCCCACTTCCAACGCAATCCCGGCCAACCACGCTCGGGCGATCACATCGAACTGACCGCCCGCACCCGATCGGGGATCACCCGACGTTACCTGTTTGCCACCGCCGCTCCGGGTTGGCTCAATGCCCGCCTCGCCTACCGTGACGGAGCGGGAACCGAACGTTACTGGAACGAGAACCGTATTCCCGCTCAGTGGACAGCCCTGGCTGACGGCTGGGCCCTGGAGTTCAGCATGCCGGCCAGCCTTGCGGCCGGAGGACTCGGTGTGTCGGTCGTCTCCCCGCTGGACGGGCAAAAGGAGCCTACCCCGGGCGTGGGCACAGCCCGGGATGGGACCCCCCTGCCCCTGATCCTGCCGTCCCAGGCGATCTCCGACATGCTGGCCGCCCTGGACCGCTCGCGGGCACGGATCTGGGTGGTCGACCGGCGCGGCCGCGTGCTGGCCATGGGCGGAGGATTGCAAAGTCCCGCCGATCTGGCCGCCGGCCAATCCCTGCTTTCCCGCCTGGCATTGCTCGGACGCGCCCTGCTGGGCCCGGGGTTTTCGGATCCACGCCAACATGCGGGCAGACTGGACGGCCCGGAAGTCCAGGGTGCCCTGGAGGGACGCGCCCTGCTGCGCAGACGCGCCCTGGGTGACGGAACCACCCACCTGCTGACGGCCTCGGGACCCGTAGACTCCAGAAGCACGGGTCGCAAACAGGTGATCGGCGCGGTACTGGCCGAACAGACCACGGCGGCGATCCTCACCCTTCAGGGCCGCGCACTGGAACAGTTGCTGGCACTCACCCTGGCGGTCTTCGCCGCCGTGGCCCTGCTGCTCGTCCTGTTTGCCGCGCGCCTCTCCGGTCGTATCCGTCGCCTGCGTGATGCAGCCTCCGGAGCCATCGCCGAGGACGGACAGGTTCTGGATGTCGAAGTCCCGGGAACACGCGCCGCCGATGAGATCGGCGACCTCGCGCGCGATGTGGACACCATGCTGGCGCGCCTGCGCCAGTACACCCGCTACCTCGAAACCATGGCGGGAAAACTGTCTCACGAGTTGCGCACACCGGTCGCCGTGGTGCGCTCCTCACTGGACAACCTCGACAGCATGGATCTGGGGCCCGATGCCCATACCTACAGCACCCGTGCCCGCGAGGGCCTGGAACGACTCAGCACCATCCTGACGCGTATGAGCGAGGCACGCCGCCTGGAGCAGGCCATCGACCAGATGGATCGCGAGACCTTTGACCTGGCCGCGCTGGTGCGCAACTGTGCCCAGGGATACCGCGATGCCTACCCCGACGCGAACCTGGAGATCGATCTGCCCGCGGGCCCCGCGTGGGTGGACGGTTCGCCGGACCTCATCGCGCAGGCCCTGGACAAACTGGTCGATAACGCCGTGGACTTCAGCATCGACGATGCACCGGTGGGCCTGACCATCCACGGGACGGACCGCGTCTGGCGGCTGGCGGTCAGCAATCGTGGTCCGGCATTACCCGGGAACATGCGCGAGGGCCTGTTCGATTCCATGGTCTCCGTGCGCACGGCTGGCACGGACTCGACCTCCCCTCACCTGGGGTTGGGTCTGTACATCGTCCGCCTGGTCGCCCATTTTCACGGCGGGCGGGTCCACGCCGAGAATCGGGCGCCGGATACGGTCCGGTTCAGCCTTGATCTGCCCAAGGCAATCGCTGCGTCCTCCTCACCCGCGGTCGGCTCGACGTGATCGATACCCGCCACAAGCCTGCATGGGGCCACCCGGCGACCGCTATACTGGCGCACCCTGCCCCGCCCAATACTCAGCATTGAGCCCGGCCCCGACCTTCACCGCCTTGCCCGGGCGGTCCACCACACCGATGGATCCATGAGCACAGTCATCGAAGTCAAAGTCCCCAATATCGGCGATTTCTCCAGCGTGGAGATCATCGAGGTCCATGTGGCCGCTGGCGACGCCATCACCGTCGACGCGCCGCTGATCACCCTGGAGTCCGATAAGGCCGCCATGGATGTCCCCGCCACGAGAGCGGGCACCGTACAGGCCGTCAAAGTAAAGGTGGGTGACAGCGTTTCCGAAGGCGACGTGATCCTGAGCCTCGTGTTGGCGGACGAGGCGGGCGCCGACAAACCCACCGGCACCTCCCCCCGGAAACAGGAAACTCCGACCGGCGGAGCCTCCGCCGGCGACGGGGTTCATTGCGACGTGGTCGTCCTCGGTTCCGGCCCTGGTGGCTATACCGCCGCCTTCCGTGCGGCGGACCTCGGCCTCAAGACCGTGCTCATCGAACGCTTCGACAGCCTCGGCGGTGTGTGCCTGAACGTGGGCTGCATCCCGTCCAAGGCCCTTCTGCACGCGGCCAAGGTCATCTCCGAATCCCGGGAGATGAGCGAGTTCGGTGTCGAGTTCGCGGAACCGAATATCGACATCGACAAACTGCGTGGCTGGAAGGAGTCGGTGGTCAAGAAGCTCACCGGGGGACTCAAACAACTGGCCAAGCAACGCAAGGTCCAGGTAGTGAATGGCTATGGCCGGTTCCGTTCCGCCCATGAGATTGAAGTGCAGGGCGGCGATGGCACGACCACGGTACATTTCCAGAACGCGATCATCGCGGCCGGTTCGGAGCCTGTGAAAATCCCCTCCTGGCCCTGGGATGACCCGCGCCTGATCCACTCCACCGGTGCCCTGGCACTGGACGGCGTTCCCGGGCGCTTCCTGGTAGTCGGCGGCGGGATCATCGGGCTGGAGATGGCCACCGTGTACCACGAGCTGGGTTCAGAGGTGTCCATCGTCGAATTGCAGGACCAGATCATCCCCGGCTGCGACCCACAGCTGGTGCGCCCGCTGTTCAACCGCATCCGCAAGCAATATGCCGACATCTGGCTGAAGACCTCCGTGGATCGCATCGAGGCGAGAGACGATGGTCTCTGGGTGCACTTCTCCGGGGCCAAGGCACCGGACGAGCCCCAGCGTTTCGACAAGGTTCTGGTCGCCGTGGGGCGCACGCCCAATGGCACCCGCATCGGCTGCGAACGCGCGGGTGTTCAGGTGGGCGAACGCGGGTTCATCGACGTGGATGCCCAGATGCGCACCAATGTCAGTCACATCTTCGCCATCGGCGACATCGTCGGACAGCCCATGCTGGCCCACAAGGCCGTTCACGAAGGCAAGGTCGCCGCCGAGGTCTGCGCGGGCGAAAAGAGCGGCTTCGATGCCTCGGTCATCCCCTCGGTGGCCTATACCGACCCGGAAGTGGCCTGGGTCGGGGTATCCGAGCCCGAAGCCAAGAAACAGGGCATCAATTACGGCGTCGGCAACTTCCCCTGGGCCGCCAGCGGCCGCTCACTGTCCCTGGGACGTTCGGAGGGTCTGACCAAGCTGATCTTCGACGAGGACAGCAAGCGGGTGATCGGAGCCGGCATCGTCGGTCCCAATGCGGGAGACCTGATCGCCGAGGTGGTGGTGGCCATCGAGATGGGCTGTGACGCCGAGGATATCGGGCTCAGCATCCACCCCCACCCGACGCTCTCCGAGACGGTCGCCATGGCAGCGGAGGCCTTTGAAGGCACCATCACCGACCTGTATATGCCCAAGAAGAAGTAGCCCTGACCCGCGGATCACCCAGCGGGCATCCGTCCGGGCCACGGTCCGGTTACAGCGCTTGACGGGGACGATCCGGGTTCGCCCCCCCGGGTCACAGCCCCTTTGTATCAGAACGCGGGACCAGCAGGTCTTCCTGCCCCGTCAGGCACGCACCCCGTCAGTTATCCACCCCGTCAGTCATCCACCCCGTCAGTCATCCATAAGTGCGACTGTGTTGCGGCCCGAGCGCTTGGCGCGGTACATGGCCGCATCCGCCTCGCGCAAGGCATCTTCCCAGTCGATCCCCTCGTGCGGGAACAGGGCAACGCCGATGCTGGCCGAGATGCTGACCTGCCCCACGCTCAAGTCGAATGGCTTGTTGATCTCATCGAGCAGCTTTTGCGCCACGGCCTCGGCATTAAGCAGGCAATCCACATCCAACAGCAGCAGACAGAACTCATCGCCACCGAGGCGTGCCACCGTATCCGAGGCACGCACCCCTTCCTTGAGACGTTCCGCCACCTGCTTGAGCAATTCGTCACCCGCCCCATGGCCGTAGGTGTCGTTGACGGGTTTGAACCTATCCAGATCGATAAACAGCAGGGCAAAGACCTTCCCCCTGCGCTGGGCCAGCGCCCCCGCCTGCTGCACCCGGTCATCGAACAGACGACGATTGGGCAGCCCCGTGAGCGGGTCGTACTGCGCCATGCTGCGCAACTCTTCCTCAAGCTCCTTGCTGAGTGCGATCTGTTCACGCAGTTCCCGGGTCCGGTCTTCGATCCGATGCTCCAGTGATGCGTTGACCTCGGCCAGGCTGTCCTCGGCGGCGCGCCTTGCCTGCAACTCGCCCCCCAGGGCCCGGCCCAGCTCGGCGACACTGCGCGCGGTGGCATCGATCTCGTGCAGACCGACCGGTTCCGGCTTGTGGTCATAGTGCCCCGTACGGATGGCATCGCTCATCCGCGAGATGCGCAGCAGGGGCGTCGCCAGGGCAGCGCTCATGCGACGCGCACGGTACGCCAGGTAGGCAAAGAAGAACATGTAGAACACCGCCAAGCCGAGCAGCATGAGGAAACCCAGTTTCCGGATCTGGTCCCGGAGCGTGTTGACGCGCGTGTAGATGTTCGATTCAGGGACCACCATGAGCAGCTTCCAACCGGTTTGCGCGATCGTGCTCCAGGCGACGGCTTGTTGGCCTTTGAAATCGACCACCTCAAAACCCTCGCTGCGCTCCATTACACTTCGGCCCCACCGGCCCGTATCCGTACGCTTGACGATATTGAAGGCTTCGGGCTTGAAAATATCGCGCACGATGGCCTGCGCGTAGGTGTGGTCGGTCAACTCACGCACGCCCCAATCCGCTTCCGCCGCGGGTGGCATGGCCATGATGGTCCCGCTCTTATCCAACAGCAGCGCATACCCACCCCAGGGGACCTCAAGGGTCTCGATACGCTCGACGATCTGTTTCACGGTCATGTCGAGGCCCACCACGCCCTCGAGAAAGTCATCCCGATAGACCGGCGCGATACAGGACGCCATCCATCCCTGGCCCGCGGGGTCCACGTACACATCGGTCCACACCGGTGCACGCTCAGGGTTGTTCGCGGCATCGGCGAGGTAATAGAAGTTGTAACTCGGGATATCCATGCGCTCGGGGTACTGCTCGAGCACATCGAAATACGGACGGATGACGTTGAGCGAATCAAAACTGTTGAAGTAGATCTGCACCACGTCCTCGTGACTGGCGAGGATCTTCTTCATGGCCGCATCCGTCGCGCGCAGTCGCTCCACCTTCGCCAGTTCGTCGTCACCCACGTTGGTGATCGCACTGTAGAACACGGCGAAACCGCCATCATCCCGGTCGGTATAACGTGCACCACCCGGGGAACGCGCCAGGGAACGTGCAGGCTCGGCAGAGGCGTCGATCCCGCGCGCAAGCGCATCGCGCACAACTTCCCGATAAAAATCCGTCGAACGGGTCACACCGACCAGCTCCTGGCTGATCGTCTCGCCTTTCAGGCCGGCGAAGACATAAAGGCGCTCGGCGGCCATCTCCCGCAAGGCGTCGATATTCTTCTCGCGAACCCGGTCATTGGTCACCAGATAGGCCGCCACCAGAACCAACTCGATCAACAGCAGCGGGATCAACGCGGCGCGGATATACGAGGCCCAGATCCACGACAAGAGGCCTTGTTTTTGGTCTCGGACGCCAGCGTGCGTGGTCTGCAAGTGAATCTGCCTCGGTTTACCCGCACAACTGCTGTGCGTCGCCGTGGTCCGTCACCTGAAAAGAAATCAAGCCGCGCAGTCTGCCACAACCGGCCACCTCCCGACATGAGCGAACGCAAGCCGCTTGCCGCCTTCCAACAGCGGGGCACACAATCCGCCCCATGAAAACACCCCCACTTATGGACATGATGCGCGAGTTGGTCGCCATCCCCTCGGTCAGCTCCGTGGCGCCCCAGTACGACCAGGGCAACCTGGACCTGATCCAGCACATGTTGCCCTGGCTGGATGACCTGGGATTCGAGGTGGAGGTGCAACGGCTTGATGGCGCGCCCGCCAAGGCAAACCTTATTGCCACCCTCAAACCCGACCACCCCGATGGCAGCGGTGGGCTGATTCTTTCAGGCCACACGGACACGGTGCCCTACGACACCGACCGATGGGACAGCGATCCATTCGAACTGGTGGAGCGCGATGGTGCGCTCCATGGCCTGGGCATCTCCGACATGAAGGGCTTCCTGGCCATGGCCATGGAGGCCAGTCGCCAGTTTCACCCCAGCCATCTGCGCGCGCCCATCACCCTGATCGCCACCGCCGACGAGGAAAGCTCCATGTCCGGTGGGCGCGCGCTGCACAAGCTCGAACTCCCCAAAGGCGCGGTCTGCATCATCGGTGAACCCACCAGCCTGCGTCCGGTGCGCATGCACAAGGGCATTCTCATGGAATCCCTGCGCCTGATCGGGCGATCCGGCCATTCAAGCGACCCATCACTGGGCAACAGCGCGCTCGAAGGCATGCAGAAATCCATGGCGGCGCTGCTGGCCTGGCGCGCCGAGATGCAGGCTCGCTACCGCAACGGGGCCTTCAGCGTTCCGGTTCCGACCCTCAACCTGGGGCGTATTCAGGGGGGCGACAATCCCAACCGGATCTGCCCGCAGTGCGAACTGACCTTCGACATGCGGTTCCTGCCCGGCATGCCGCTGGAAGCTCTGCGCGCGGGCTTCCGGGAACGGGTCGAGACGATCCTCTCCAATTCAGGTCTGGGCATCGAATGGACCGCCCTGTTCGGGGGGGTCGAGGCCTTCGAGACTGCCGCGGATGCACCCATCGTTCGCGCCTGCGAGGAGTTTTGCGGACATCCGGCCCAGGCCGTAGCCTTCGCTACCGAGGGACCGTTCTACGCCTCGCTCGGCATCGACACGGTGATCCTGGGCCCCGGCGACATCGGCTGTGCCCACCAGCCCAACGAGCACCTTCCCCTGGACCGGATCACCCCGACCCTGGACATCCTCACCCGCCTCATCGAGCGCTTCTGTGGGCGTTGATTTCACCGGGAACGCTGCATCAGGACCGGATTCACCGTCATAATCCGATCCACACCCCATAAACCGCACCCTGCCGTGGACGATTCCGGCCAATCCTTCATCCAGTGGTTCCGCCAATCGGCGCCCTACATACACGCCCATCGCAACCGGACCTTTGTCATTCAGTTCGGCGGCGAGGCGGTAACGGGCGCGGTATTCCAATCCACCCTGCACGACGTGGCCCTGCTCAACAGCCTCGGGGTGCGCGTGGTCCTGGTGCACGGCGCGCGTCCCCAGATCGAGGACCTGATCTCCGCGCAGGGCGGCGACAGTGCCTACGCTGATGGGCTGCGCGTCACCGATGACCTCGGTTTGGAGGCCGCCAAGGAAGCCGCGGGACGACTGCGGGTGGAAATCGAAGCCATGCTGTCCATGGGCGTCGCCAACTCGCCCATGGGCGGGGCGCGCATTCGCGTCGCCTCCGGAAATTTCGTCACCGCCCGCCCCCTCGGCGTCGTGGACGGCCAGGACTTCATGCATACCGGCGAGGTACGCCGGGTCGATGCGGAAGGTATAGGACAGCGTCTGGATGCCGGTGACATCGTGCTGCTTTCGCCCCTCGGGTTTTCGCCAACCGGCGAGATATTCAACCTCTCGGCCGAGGATGTGGCGGTGGCGGCTGCCTCCGCCCTGAAAGCGGACAAACTCCTTCTGCTCACGGAGACGGACTCGCTCAGTGACAGCGACGCCCCCGCGTCCTCGTGCCTGACCCCCCGGGAGGCCAGCGCTCTGCTTGAGCGTCTGAATGCGCTTGCGCCCCTGGGCCACAGTCTGTTCGCGGCCATACACGCCTGTCGCAATGGGGTCCGCCGGGCGCACCTGCTTGATCACCACGTCGATGGTGCCCTCATGCTGGAGCTGTTCACCCGCGACGGCATCGGCACCCTGGTCACCTCCGAGCAGTATGAGGAGATCAGGCCCGCGGCTATCGAGGACGTGGCAGGCATTCTGGCGTTGATCGCGCCGCTGGAAGACCAGGGCGTGCTGGTGCGACGTTCCAGGGAACAGATCGAACTGGAGATCAACGACTTCACCGTTCTGGACCGCGATGGCCTGATCGCCGGTTGTGCCGCCCTGCACGACCTGGACGGTGCCATGGCGGAACTCGCCTGCGTGGCTATCCATCCCGATTACCGCACCGGAGGCCGCGGCGACGACCTGCTGGAGTTCATCGAGCGCCGCGCCCGCGACCAGGGGCTCTCATCCCTCGCCGTGCTCACCACCAAGACGGCCCATTGGTTCCGCGAGCGCGGTTTCGTTCCCGGGCGGTTGACCGACCTGCCGGTGCAACGACAGGCGATGTATAACTATCAGCGCAATTCCAAGGTTTTCATCAAGACACTGGCTCCGCAACCGCGCTGAGCGCGGCATCGCGAATGATCTCCAGATCCTTTCCCGATATCGGTACGGAGCGCCAGGGATGACGCTCTCACCGTCAGGCGCCAGGGTGTAAAAACCTTAACAGTCACGCTTGGTCCCCCGACATAGCATGGCCACCAGAGGACATGCCGTACGAGCCGTGTCTACGGGCAATCTCCGGGTTGTTAGCTGGACGCACTACGGTGCTAAGCTCACTATCGCATCGAGTCGTGAGAGCTCAGAAGACGACCCATATCGCAAGGAATTCAAAGCACGCCCCAGGCATGTCGCCATCGGGTTCAGCCCCTCAACCGGGCGCCCCAACATTCTCATCATCCGCCTTTCCTACCCGCTGTTTCCTCCAGGGAGAACATCAATGACGCGAACCACCCACTTCATGACTTCCGCCGCCGCCGCCATCGTCCTCGGTGTCGCCTCCGGCGTTGCTGCCGCCGACACCTTCGAAGGCTACGCGGAGAACCCCACCGGCCAGATCTGGAAGAACAGCTTCGGCGAGTGCTGGCAGACCGGCCAGAGCTACAGCTCCGAAAAGATGATTCTCGAGTGTGGCGCCAAGGACAGCGACGGTGACGGCGTCATTGATCGCATGGATAAGTGCCCCGGCACCCCGAAAGGCACCAAGGTCGATGCCACGGGCTGCCCCCTGGACGGAGACGGTGACGGCGTGATGGACGACAAGGACGCCTGCCCCACCACACCCGCCGGCCGCACCGTCAATTCCCTGGGTTGTCAGCTCGATGGCGACAACGATGGTGTCTACGACGCCGATGACGCATGTCCGAACACCCCGGCCGGTCACACCGTGAACGCCGCCGGTTGTTCCACCATCACCGGCTCCGTGTTCTTCGACACCGGCAAGGCCGTCATCAGTGCTGAAGGCATGGCCACCCTGAAGTCCATCGCCACCGCACTGAGCGATGGCGGCATCAAGAGCGTCACCGCCACCGGCTTTGCCGACCAGCGCGGTGGAGACACCTTCAACATGACTCTGTCCGAAAAGCGCGCTGCCGCCGTGAAGGCCGCTCTCTCCGGCATGGGTGTGGACGGTGGCAAGATCTCCACCGACGCCAAGGGTGAAGTGCCCGGTGACGACCTGGCCCAGCACCGCCGTGTCGACGTGACCGGCAAGTAAGCGCACCCCCGGGTGCGACACGGCCCGCCCCACACGTGGCGGGCACAAAAAAACGGCGGCTCTCCGGAGCCGCCGTTTTTTTGTGCGACGCAATGGTTCAGGACGTCCTTAGCGGCTCCTGCAAAGCTGCACTGTCATTGGCGACTGAGTTCACACCCCGTCCGACAGGCCAGGCCTGCATCCCTTCGTCGGGAAAAGGACGCATCAGGAATTGCAGCTCATCCAGGTCCGACGCGGGCGACAACCAGCGGTCCCAGGCGCTCTCGGGCAGGATCACCGGCATCCTCTCGTGAAGATCCGACACGACGCCGTTGGCAGCGGTCGTCAGCAGCGCACAGGAACGCAGTTGCCCACCCGCCACATCCACCCACGTTCCCCAGATACCCGCGATGGCGAAGGGCTCTCGATCGGTCATGGCGATGCAATAGGGCTGCTTCCCTGATCCCATCGGCTTCCATTCATAGAACGCATCCGCGGGTACCAGGCAACGCCTCTTCTGAAAGGCGGCGCGAAAAACCGTCTTGGTCGCCGCGCTCTCGGAACGCGCATTGATCAATCGCGACTTGAACTCCGGTACCCGCGCCCACGGGGGAACGAAGCCCCAGGAGAACGGTTCGAGTCGGCGTCCCCCGTCATCATCGAGGCATCCCCAGACCGTCTGCCCCGGTGCCACGTTGTAAGAGGGCTGGAAAGAGGACGCCACGGCGTCGCCGCCGACCTTGAAGAATTCGCCAAGGCGCGCCGCGGTGATACTCAATGCATAGCGTCCACACATGGAATTACGCAAAAACCTCGCTCGGGTGGCCGGTCATGATTCGCTCTGGCGGCCCGGCCGCCGCGGCAGGTAGCCGCGATGCCGGGCGGGACGGAAAACGCAGGTTAAGCGCGGCGCACGCGCCCTGTGTCATCATCTCGGACCCGCGAACCGCCACAACAAAAGCGTACACGACATGGTTCAGAGCAAGATCAAACCCGTGGAAAAGCTGGGTGACCTCCTGGTGGAGGTGTTCCACCTGCTCTTTTTGTTTGTTATCGGCGCGGCTATCTGCTGGTCCGCCGCCGCCGAGCTGTTCATTCTCTGGACCCATCATCACCCCACGCTCAAGGACATCCTGTTGCTGTTCATCTACCTCGAGCTGGTGGCCATGGTGGGCATCTATTTCAAGACCCATAAGCTCCCTGTCCGTTTCCTGATCTACATCGCGATCACTGCCGTGACCCGGTACCTGGTGGTGGAGATCAAATCCATGGACTGGGACCTGGTCGTCGGTCTCTCGGTGGCAATCCTGATCCTTACCGGCGCGGTATTCGTGCTGCGTTACAACTCGGAGCGCTTCAGCCGCGATCACCTGGGCGATTGAGGCCGTGCGCCTGTTTGTCGCCACCTCGGGGCACGGCCTCGGGCATCTGAGCCAGGTCGCGCCCCTGGTCAACGCCCTCCATCACAGACGCCCCGACCTGACCGTGATCGTGCAGAGCACCGCCCCGATCGGCCAGATCAGGGAGCGCATTCCGGCCTGCCGCCACACCGTTCCCGTGGCTCCGGATCTCGGCATGCTCATGGACGGCCCCCTGAGCGTGCGTCGTCAGGCAACGTTCGAGGCCTACCGGACCCTGCATGAGCGGTGGGACGAGGCCCTCGAATTTCAATGCGAACTGCTGCGTACCCGGCGCGCATCCCTGGTCATCGGCGATGTCCCCTACCTGCCGCTCGCGGCCGCGGCTTCATTGGATATTCCGGCCTTCGGTGTCTGCTCACTGAATTGGGCCGGACTGTTCCGGCACTACTGCGGTGCGCTCGGGAAAGAAACGGCGCGGCGGATCGAACAGCAGATCGTCACTGCCTATGACCAGGGCCGAGCCTTCCTCCGCTGCGCACCCGCGATGCCCATGGAAGAACTGCACGCTGTGCGCGACATCGGCCCCCTGGTCGCGCCGGTTGAATCACGCCGTGCCGAACTCGCCGCGGCCCTTGGCGCCGACGGCAACGATCGGATCATCCTGGTCAGTCCCGGCGGCGTGAATTGGCGGGACCGACCTCGCCGATGGCCCGATCTCGCGGGCGTACATTGGCTGATGCCCCGTGGCTGGGAGGACCTGGGACCGCGCTGCCACCGCTCATGGGCTTTGCCCTTCGACTTTCAGACCCTGGTCGCGTCCGTGGATGCGCTGATCGCCAAACCGGGCTATGGGCTGTTCACCGAGGCGGCTCAGGCCGGGGTCCCCATCCTCACGCCCCCGCGTGGTGACTGGCCCGAGGAACCCGCACTGATGACCTGGTTTCGGCAGCATTGCCCTCTGGAAATCGTGCACCCCGATGCCCTCATGGCGGGTGACATAAGCCAGCCCCTGACCACGTTGTTGGCCTCTGGCCGGGGCCGGGGATTTGTCGCGGACGGGGCCCATCAGGGCGCCGAAATAATCCTCACCACCTCCAATTGATGACAGCCCCGGTGATCGGGCCCCGGCGGCCGGACCATCACCCCATGGAGTCGGTAGCCGAATCAGGAACCTGATCAGCCGAAGCTGCTACCCACCATCCCGGACCCGGTCTTCACCTCGCGGATGTCAGCGAAGAACTTCATGGTCACACCGCCCACGATCAGCAGATCCTGATCGTAGAGCATACGTCCGGCTTCCGGGATGTACTCCCCGTTGACCGTCGCGAGTTCGCCGGCATTGGGATTGGAGCTGCGGATGTTGCTGACGCTGTAGCCATTGGCCTTGCGCATGACCAGGGCCGCGTGTTGCCCCGGCTGCCCGAGGGTGGCGAAGGGGTCTTTCAGATCCAGCACGGAGCCACGCAGTTCCCCGCTGAGCATCAATATGCCGGGCTCCGGCGTCTCCACGTGCGGAGTCTGGAAGATCATGGTCTTGTCCGGTTCCGCCGTACTTGCCAGCGGTCGGTTGCTGACCTGCAGGGTGAACGGACCGATGCTGACCCGGTCACGACTCATGAGCAGCGTCCGTGACACCCGCTTGCCGTTCACGAAGGTCCCGTTGGTGCTGCCCTTGTCCTCCACGAAGGGGGCGAAGTGGTAGCTGAACTCAGCATGCAGCGAACTGACCCCGGGATGGGCCAACACGATGTCACAACCGGGAGCCCGGCCCACACTGAGGGTGCCATGCTCCTCCAGGTGTGATTCGGAAATCACCTCATTCTGTTCCAGTACGATGATGTTGATCATCACAGTGGCCCTGTCCTTTGTTCGAATCCGCCGTTAGTAGATGCCCGACCCAGCGGGCGCCCTATCCTATGCCGAACGCGCGCTCTACTCACGCCTCTTACGGACAGAACGATCGTACGTGCGACCTGCCGCCCTCCTGATTCAGCGGATCAATCCGATCAATGGATCACCTGGCGCAGGCGTCCGCGAATCGCATCGCGGGCCTCGTCTAGCAGCGAATCGCGATCCACTTCCTCCAGGATGGACTCCACCACCCGCTTGGGCCCGTCTTCTCCCCAGGAACCACCGGCCGCGAAATACCGCCGTGCGGCCTTACCGACCACGTGGGTCGCATACCAGGCCACGGCCCCCTGGGCGGTACCGGTAATCAGGGTCGAAAGCCCGAGGCTGCCACTTTTGAGAATGGAAGATGCGAGGTGCACCGCCCAAACCGTGCCCATCAGCAATGCCATCTGGGCAGTGATCGTTTTGACCAGAGAGCCGGCCTGGGTCCGGGTCATGGGTATCCCGTATACCCGTGACAGGTGCACCACCATGCCGGCGTCGACCAACAATGCCGCGGCCAGGTCCGTTACCGGAACGGGGTTCACGCCCACCCAGATGCCCTTGGCAAGGCAATAACTCTGAATGACGCGTCCCGCCAGATCTTCGCGCGCTTCGACCACGCGCCGCGCCACAGTATCTGAAAGACGACCCGCGAAAAGGCTGGCGTTGAGCGCCGCGAGACTCTTCCCTTCGGCTTCCAGGGTCAGCCAAAGGCGATCGCGCAAGGCCTGCACGTCCGGCATGCGCTCACGCACCTCCTCGTGTTCCTTCCCCTGTGCATCCACCCGGATCACAGTCTGAGGAAGAGGCTCGGCCGCCGCGGTCACGATGTGGTTCGCGGGTATGAGCCCCGCCGTCCGCTGACGCAGGCTGCTGAGCACCTGCTCGCGTTCACCCTGCGTAAACCGATCGGTCTTGTTCCAGACCAGAAGAATGGGACGGTTCTCCGCGCGCAGCCGACGCAACGCATCCAGCTCCGGCTCGGTGATGTCCGCCTCGACCACCAGAAGCACCAGATCAGCCCGTCCCGCCACCTCCCGGGCCAGGCGCTCACGTTCCTCACCGCCGACCTCGTTTATCCCGGGCGTATCAATCAGGTACACACCCTCGCTATCGACGCCCTGCCAGGCCTCGTATTGAGCACCGGTGGTCTCACCGTGCAGTGCCCCGGTACGAAACCTGCGCTCCCCCAATATCGCGTTGAGCAGGGCGGACTTACCCACCCCCACGCGACCGAACACGGCGATATGGATATGCCCCTGCTCCAATTTCTCCAACATGGCCCCCACCTGCTGGAAATCCGCTTCCAGCCCTTCGCGCAGGTGCGCGGGCAGGCGCCGGTCGACCAGCAAGGCACTGAGGCTGTCACGGGCCCGCGCAAGGTGCGTGTCGCCGCGCCCATCATGGCCTTCAGGAACCGGGGCGGTCAGGGCCTGCGAGACGTTCTCCCCGCTCCTTGAGGACGTCCCGCGCAACCGCCGCCACTGTTGTCGCGCGCGCTTCCAAATCGTCGTCAAGATCCACCTCGAATCGTTGCAGAGTGGGTTCGATGGAAAACCGTCCCTGTTCCTCGAGGGTACGCGCCACCGCGCGCCCGAGGGTATCGAATATCAATCCGTAGGCAATGGCGTGGGTGACGCCGCCCACGAGGGTTCCGAGGCCGGGAAAAGCCTTGAGTGCATTTCCGGCAATGGCCAGAACCAATGGCAGGCGCGTACGGGTCTGCTCGTGGGCCTGCTCCAGCAGACGGGTGATCTCGATACGTCTCACCTGAACCCCGTACAACGCGCACAGGCCCCGCACCATGTCGTATCCGAGGTACCCCTGCACCAGCACATCCGTGCCCGGTGAAACCGCCGCCAGTGCGCCGAAAACGGCCTTGCGGGTCGACCCACGGACGATCCGGTCACCCTCGGTCTGGCGATGGCTCCGTTCCGCCTCGTCCAACCTGCTCGCGATCAGGGCGAGAAACGCATCGCCTCCCCCATCGTCGGGGGACAGGGTCGCCAGCATGCCCCGCAGGGCGGCGCGCACCTCACGCAGATCGGCAGGCCTCTCCCGCTCCAGCACGTGCTCCGTTCCGGAGGCATCAACGCGCACGATTTCCTGCCGCCCGCCGGCCGATGCGAACACGACGGGGGTGTCACCGTGGCCGGATTCGCGCAACCGGCCGCGCACCCGTTCGCCGATGAGATGGCGGTCGTCACGCGACCACATATCTGATTTGTTGAGCACCACGATCAAGGGCTTGCCCAGGGACGCGAGGAAATCGACGCCACGCCATTGCTCCCTGCTCAGATCCCCTTCCGCCAGGTACAGCACACCATGGGCCCGTTGTGCCTCCTCCGTCGCGAGTACGCCCCGGGCATCCCCACCGCCCTCCATATCCGGCTCTCCCGTTCCCGGCATGTCAGTAATGACCAGATCAGGGCCATCACCAAAGCGCCACTGGTAGCACGTCAATGCCGTCGTCGTTCCGGTACGGGCGCTGATCTCAGGCTCAGCGCCGGGGATGAGGGCGCGTACCAATGAGCTCTTGCCCGTGCTGACCCGGCCGAAGACGACCAGGTGCAGCGCGGGCAAGGCACGACGCCGATCCAACTCAGCAAGCTCATCCTCTACAGCACGGGTATCAGCGCCTGCCTCCCTCGCACGTGCCGTGCGCTCACGCAGGGCCGACTCACCGATCACCGTACCGCCAGCGCGGGCGGGGCTCGTGCCCCCGGGCGGGCGCAGCAGGCGCACCACCAAAACGATGATGGCCAGGGCCGCGATCACCAAACCCGCCAGATAGGCCAGAGCCAGTTCAGGGGATAGAGCAATCAGACGCTCACGTACGGACAGACCCAGGTCCGTGACGAACAGCACCAGTAGGATGAACAGGGCCCCGGCGAAGGCCGCAAGCACTGGCACGAGCATCCTCAAGGGCAGAGGCAGTCGCATCAGATCAACCGCCCGGTTCCGACGGGCTGACATGTGGTGTAGATCATGCCCGTTCTTCCCCGTACACCCGATCTCGCGCCGATCGGGGGTTCGCGATCGGTCCGCGGGTGTATCGATACCCGCCAAGGCGGGTCGGTGTCCCGGTTGGGCATGTGAGGCCACCTGCACTCACGAAGATCATTCACCTTCCGGGCAAGGACGTCGCACCAACGAATCAGACAGTGGACGAGGCACCGGCTGCCCCCCAGCGTGCCGGCACCCCGGCGACATCAGCTCTCTGAGTCCGCTCCGGCAGCCTCAGCGATGGCATCCAGGACAGTCTCGTCCAATGCGGGCACTTCCGGGAGACTGTCGGCGTCATCGACCAGCCCCACCAACTGCTCACGCTGGGCCGTGGCCTGATCGTGAAGCGAACGCAGGGTATCGAGTTGCTCATTGGCCTGCTTCAGGACGGCCTTGAGTTCCTCGACCTTTTTCTCGTTGTCCTGTTTTTCCTTGCGCTGCTTGCGTGCATCAGCCTCGGCACGCTTGCGCGCGTCAGCTTCATCGCTTTTCTGCTTCTTCAGGGCCTTGAGCTTCTTCACCACGTTCTCGGGCGAATCGGCGAGGACCTTGTGGATCTGCTTGAGCTCGCGCTGTTTCTCGGCCAGCTGTTCCTTGGTGCGCTTCTGCTCCTCGGCATGAGCAGCCCGCGCATCTTCGGTGCGTTTCTCAGCGGCATCCTTTGCGGCTACAGAGGCGTCACGCTCGGCGACGGCCTGCTTGCGCTCCAGTTCCGCCTTCTTGGTGCGCTCTTCCAGTTCGGCCAATTTGTCGGCAATGGCGGCTTCGGCATTGGCGACCTTGTCATCGGCTGCTTTGGCACGGGCGATCGCCTTGTTCATGGCCTCTTTGAGTTCTTCGGGAGAACAATCGGCCTCGAGACCAAGGGCCTCGGTCGCGGTGCTCATCAACACCTGCTTGCTGATTGCCAGGTTTTTCCAGACATCCAGCTGCAGCTCGATTTCGGATTGACTCATCGTGTCTCCGGGTTAGGGGGGCGTGAAAATTCGGGGCGCGGATTGTACAGGAAAAAACCCTCTCCTGTACCCAAGTCTGAGAACAAGTTTTACCTGCGTATTCCAGGCGAGTCGGTTGCAAATCCGACACCGCCCCAGGTCGGCATCGCGGATGCCTGACCGGCGATCAGGCCCGATCGAAACGCCAGGCGCGTGTTTCGGCCCAGGGAAAAACGTGGGCTCACTCGATGGTGAACCGGATCACGCGTTCGGAATCCGCCTGGAAGGTACCGGCCAGGGCGATCTCGCCGCCTCGGCTCAGGCTCACCGGGGCCTGGTGAATATCCCCCTCGGCCTCATCATCGAAGCGCACTGAACTGCCGTTGGCACTGAGGTTCACCAGTGTGACTTCGCTGCCGTTCCACTGCAGCTGGGCGTGTCGACGGGACACATGGGGATGGGGGATGACGACGTGACAATCACTCGACCGCCCAATCCACACCGGGTTGGTATCCGCACCGAAGCGATAGGTCTTGTCGCCAATGACCAGCGAGATTCGCGGCCCGGCGGTCTCTGAGCGGGAGGAATCCGCGCCGTCCGGGACACCACCCGATCCAGCATCAACAGAGGCCTCTCCAGCCGCATCCTCCAGTTCGCTGATGTCAAGATCAGCGGAATCCTCCGCATCGACCGTCTGCGCCTCCGGGGGGGCGTCCGCAGAGCCCGAGGGAACCGAAACGGGGGGATCCATATGGCGGGTCGCGCTTTCGCCGCGCTGGCGGGCATCGACCACCAGATGCCGTGCACCGGCCTCGGGAGGGTTGTCGATTTCCACCAACTCAGAGGCGCGCTCGTGCCCGGCCAGCGCATCCGCCGCGGAAGCTGAGACAACGACTTCTCCGGGCCCCGCCGAGGTGAGTAACACACCCGCGGAGGTCAGTCCCTCCCCGCTGATCTGGCAGGCATCCGAGACCTCCACCGGTCCGTAGGCCAGCGCGATGCAGGCACTTCCATCGATATCCTGCTCGGGATCCATGGAGGCTTCCCGGAACCATTCCAGTATCCCCACGGCAACATCAAACGCCGCGCCCGCACTGGCGAATGAACAGTGCAGAACATCACCATCAGCGCCTCGGATAACGCCGTTACCGGCGATCACCTGCTCGTTGATGGCCGTGCGCGCATGTCCCATCTGCTGCTGGGCCAACCATCCGGTGACGGTGTCCTCCATGCTGGGAGCGATATCGAGCTCTATGAACAGGGAACCCTGGGGATTGCTGAGTGTGGGCATGTCAGGACTGTCTCATGCTGCGTGGATCGGCCATGACTCAGGCATCGAGTGTGAGCGCGGTCTTCGGGATGGACACGCAGGTCAGGCAGTGGCCTTTTTCGACGTCGGCATCCGGCTCCGTGACGTACTCAACGCTGCCTGCCTGAATCGCGGTGGCACAGCTTCCGCATCCACCCGCCCGGCAGCCACAGTCGAGATTGATACCGTTGCTCTCGGCAAATTCGAGGATGGAGCTGGATGCCCCATCCCAGACCAGGGTCTTATCGCTGCGCGCAAACCGCACTTCCAGGCCTTCGTGAACCTTTGATTCCTGCTCGGAATGGGCGACCTTTTTGACCGACGCCGGACCGAATGCCTCGAAGTGGACATCCGCCTCCGGAACGCCCCATTCCGCGAGCCCCTCGGTGAGTGAGGCCATCATCGGCGGTGGGCCGCAGATATAGAAACTGTAATTGTTCGACGGCAGGAGCCGCTTGAACAGATCCACGGAGACGCGCTCGGCGTGTTGATAATCCGTGCCTTTCTGGTCACCTTCGAGCGGATCGGAATAGCAGATATTGAGCTTGACGTTCGGGTGTTCCTCCGCCTGTCTGGCAAGAAACTCTTTCATCACGTGCTCGCTGCTGTTGCGGACCCCGTAGAAGAACCAGATCTCGCGCTCCGACTCCTGATGGCACAGATAGTTGAGCATGCTGAGCACCGGGGTCAGGCCGATTCCGCCGCCGATGAGAACAACCGGTTTGTCGCTCTCTACATCAAGATAGAAATGGCCACCTGGGGCCTTGACGTTGATGACCTGCCCTTCACGCAGGTCATCGTGGAAATGGCTCGAGCCCTTTCCGGGGGGCAGTTCCGGCTTATCCCTGGGAGGCGCAATGCGCTTGATGGTGACCCGGTAATAATCCGGATGCACCGGCGCATCCGATAGCGAGTAACAACGGGTGAGGCTGCCGCGATTACCGGGCAGGTCCAACTGGAAGGTCAGAAACTGGCCCGGGAAGAAAGGCGGCAGGGGCCGCGCATCATGGGGCGCCAGATAAAACGAGCAGATGCTCTCAGCTTCCAGAACCTTAGCCTTGATGATGAACTTGCGCAGGCCGGACCAAGCGGGCCCTGAGCTGCCACCCACCTGCCCCAGAGGACTGGTAGCCTGCTCGATACGCGCACCGAGAAGCTTCTGCTCAAGGGCAAACTGGCGCCGGGCACGGGCCTGTCCCGACCAGAAGCCCACGAGCAGGGAGACGACATAGGCTCCGATCAGGAGTATCACCGCACTCCCCAGCCATTGAACGAGATCAAACTCCATGAGGCGCCCTCCTCGTGCTGAGGAACCCCTTGTACCCTTCGCGGGGTGCGGAGGCAGGAACGGATGGGTTCAGGTTCGGCATCAGAACTTCCGCCGGATCTCGAAGCGGATACCCGAGATATTCTCGAGATTCTCCCGCGACCCGAACATGGCGTCGGCGCGCAACAGCCATTTCTCATCGAGCACATACTGATAGCGCAGGCCCACCCCGTACTGCTCGCCAGGTGCATTGCGCCCGGCGGCATCGCCAATGGTCTGCACGGTGGCCACCTCGAACACGATCTGCTGATCGAGGTTGAACAGGTACTGGATACCCAACGCGCCACCCCAGGTATTGCGGGCGGTCGCATCAAGCGTGGGGAAGCCGGTCAGGCCATCGGTCTCAAAGTTGATACCGGTGTTCTTCAGGACGCCACCCGCACCGGCATCGCGCGCCAGGGACTGGGGCGTGTCGAGCCCGAGAAACAGGTTGGCATACGGAACCAGGGTGAGCGGCTTGCTTGTGATCAGGGAGTTCTCGATCAGGAACAATGTGCCGTCCGCGGTCTCAGCCGCCCCGCCGATCCGATCCTGACCGAAGTTGTGTATCACGCGCACGCTGTTCGAAAGCCAGCCACCGTAGCGTTTGGTGAACGCGGCGGTGATGTTGTGATAGTCCTGGTCATCGAGGTTGTCCTCACCGTCGGTGAAACCGTAACCGAACTCCCAGTATCCCTGGTTGGCCTCGACGAACGCCGTGACGGCGAACAGGTTGGCGCCGTGCTCGGCCACCTGGCCCGTGGGTTCGATCATCCCGCCGGAGCTGACGTCATCGAAGGCCGCCAGGAAGGTGATGTCCATGTTCGAGATATCCATGGACGGGCTGTTCAGGGCGGGAAGCGTGAAGGCAACACCGGTGATGATGTCCTCCATCCAAACGCCGTTCTGGAACAGCAAGGGCATCTTCCCGAAGGCGATCGGCAGGTCAAAGCTGCTGTATTCGTCCGTGAAGCCCGCACTGATCGCGCCCAGGTCTCCCTCAAAGAACAGGGTGTCGGGATTGAGGTCGAATTTGAGCTGACAGTCGTCGGGCGTATCCCCCGCCACTTCGCAGCGCGTGAAGTCTCCATTGTTGTCCAGGGGGCGCACGGAGGCATGCAGGCGCTCGGTGCCTGTGAGCTTCCAGTCGAGGTCGAGATTCAAACGCGTGGCGACCTGTCCCGTTTCGACGACACCGTTGTCGTTCCAGGCCACGGCATTGCGCCAGTCGCCGTAAACGGAGAAAGCGTGCGCGCTGGGGTTCTTGGCACCCCAGCCATGACCGGGTGTCTCCAGTTGCCCGGCCACATAGATGGGCTGACCGATCTCGATGGCTGGACGGGGATTGTTGACGGCCCGCTTGCCACCATAGATCTCCAGTTGCGCCTCGATATCGTACGGCTTCTCTTCATAGCTCGGGTCAGGACCAAACGCCTCTTCGTCGTGATCGACGGGGGCGGCAGCCGGCGACATGCGCGGGGGGCTGTCATCGTGCCCCCCGGCGGCCAGCGCGGGCACGGAGGCTGTAAGACCGGCGGCCAACAGGGCCGCGGACAATGGAGCGAGTGCCAGACGGGGCCACTGGTGCGTGTGTGTACGTTTTTCCATGGTTCTGCCCCTCAGCCCTTGATTTCGAATTCAACGGTGTACGGGTGGATGTCGAGCATCCATTCATTCATGGCCCGCTCCATGTCGTTGGTCGCGCCTACGAACCGCATGAAGTAAATCGGTTCCGCCCGACTGCGCATGCGCACCGACAACCGGTAGGTACCGGGCTTGCCAAGAAGCTCCGCGGGCACGCTGTAGCGGGCATCGCGACTGGCGAGCGGGGGCAGCGAACGGCCTTCCATGCGCACGAATGGCGGATGGTTCATTACGGTCACGGGCTGGGCCGGCGGCCGCAGGAAGGGAAGCTGGTCGATGTCGACATTGACGGGCAGATACATCTCCCTGTCCGTACCCTTGACGTTGGTGGTCAGGAACTTCGTCTGCAGGTTGAACAGCTGATCGTCGTGGGCAACCTTGCCGGTTCGCACATCGTGGGAGTGCAGGTCCGCCATGTCTCCGATGCTGTCGACGTAACCGGATTCCCAGATGCGCTCGCCATCGGGATCGACCAGGGCGACATTGAGCCAGATCTCCGGCTGAGCCCCCAGGGAACCAGAAGGCAGGTTATGACCGGGATCGGTATTGGTCACGGTGTAGTGGAACTTCAGATCCTCGCCCGCCTTGGGGTCGCCCGCGAAGAACGGCCCATCGATGCGTGAACCGTTTTCCATGACCTGTTGGCGCTGCTCGCGCTTCTCCTCGATCTTCTCAAGGTTCTCCTCAATGATCTCGCGCGCCTCCTCGCGGTCTCCGACGTCCTCCCAAACCTCGGGGAAGGTGACCTTCAGCGTACCTTCGTCGATCTTCTCCTCGAATTCATCGGTACCCCAACCGGCGCGGTAATCGAACTGCAGCCACTCTTCCATGGACCAGTTTTCCGCCTCCGGATGGTGGGGGAACACGCCGGGATGGGCAATCGGATAGCCCGGACCGTAGAAGGCATGGTTGTGGTGATCGCGATCAGGGTTGATCTCCTTACCGCCGACGATGGCCGACGGTCCCTTCTCGTAGCCCGCTGCCACTCCGGGGACTTTGCCCATGTGGCAATCCTGACAGGTGGTGCCCTCCGCATGGGCCGGTGAGTTCCGGTACTGGTCCCATACCACCTCGAGTTTGATCCCGAGATTCACCGCAACCTGGTGACAGGAGACACAGAACTCGGACTTGGATATCTGCTCGAACTTGATCGCGGCCGTGTGGATCTTCGTTCCGCGCTGCTCATCGTTGACGGCCACCTTGTAGGCCGCGGGGTTTTTGACCACCTCCGCGACCGTGTCGCCATCGTACGGGCCATACACCGGCTCGTAGATGGAACCGGGCTCGATGCGCCGTTCCCCGTTGACCTTGCCATAGGTCTGTTTCACCCGGTGACAGGTGATGCAGGTCACGCCCTCACGACTGACCTGACTGCGTTCCCACAGAGGCGCAGCCCGATCTTCACCCAGGGTGGTACCGACGCTCATGTGACAACGCACACAGAAATTACCGATGGTCGGCGCGAGATCGCTGATCTTCTGCTCGAACTTGTGGAACATCGGCGAGATTCCCGCATACGCGTGATTCGAACTGCTCCACTCGTCATAGATCTGTTGATGACAACCCGCGCACTTGGAAGCGCTGGGAAACTGCTCCTCGCTGAACACCTCGGCGTGGGGATCAGTGGCGGTCGCCCCCCCATGTTGGGCAGCGTTTGCCGGTGCCGACAGGGCGGCCAGCAAAGCGAGGCCGCACAGCACACGCCAAGCGGGCCTTGATGAGCGTTTATTCCTTGTTTGATACATGGGGCATCCCCTTGTCGGTGAACTGCTTCCGGAATCCGGGTGAACGGTGATACTGGTGACAAAGCTGGCAACCGTTATCCACCACACCTTCGCGGTGGCAACGGCTGCACGAATCTTTCGCGATGGGTGAGAAGTTGCTCGCGTAATCAGTCGCGTCCCGCTCTACCCCGTCGAAGTAGTCGGAATATGCGGCCTCGTCATTGATCCCATGGCACTCGGTGCAACCGGAACCACTGTCGACAAGGTTCAGGTGTGGACCGTGGGAATAACGCGTGTGCCCGCCCGTTCCGAGTCGGGCGCGCTTCCAAAGCACCGCACCGGTGGCTGAGGGTTCGGGCCGGGCGATACCCGCTCGGTGGCATTTCGCGCAACTTCCAGGCCCGGAATCGGCGTCAAGAAGGGTTTCAAGAGCGACGGTGGCATGCTCGGCCCGTTCTTCGTCCGCGCCCGCGCGCAGGCTGGAAAGTGTTTCGAACCAGGCTTTCAGAACCGGATCGCCATGGCGGGAAGGCCGGTAATGCAAGGCCTGGTTTCCATCAGGATCATAGCCACCGATCCAGCCGCTCGAAGGAAGCAGTTCGGACTCGGGGCCTTCCGGCTCCTCCTCCTCGGCCCAGGCCGCGAAGGTCGCGACCAGCATGGACATGTCCATGCCACTGAGCAGCGTTACCGCCGGGTGCGGAGCATCCTCGTCGACCTCGCTACCGAAGGCCAGTGGTTCCGCCAATGGGTCCGGTCCTTCATCCACTATGGATTGGAACAGCTCGGCCTGACGCTCCAGATACTCGTCTTCGTCAGCGTCTTCCGGGTGCATGCCCAGCACCATGGCACCCGCCACGGTCATCTCGTCAGGGCGGAACAGGAACAGCGGGTTGGCCGCAACCTGCTGATCGTGACAGCGCCCACAGATCTGCTCATAGGGCCGGGGCAGGACCTCGCGCGTCGCGCCATCGACCTGGTGACAGACCGTGCAGCTTTGACTGGCCCTCTCGGCAAATTCCGCGTCCCGCCCGGGCTTTCCAGTCCACTCGGGATCACTGAAATAACTGGAAATGTGGGTCGTGTGATCGAACTGGATGACCCCGGGGCGTCGATGCGGAAAGCCCTCTGAAAATCCGGGATGGTTGTCCTCGAAACGATCGATATGCGGGTCATGACAGTTCGCGCAGGTGCCATCAGGTACCGCGGCCACGTCCGCATCCTCTCCCTGGTGTTCAGTGTGGCAGAGCGTGCAGGCGAGACCCTCACCGTCGTGAACCTCGGCATTGTTGTGTGCCGCATCGGCGGGGCCCTCGAAGGCATGGCACTGTTGGCACTGGGCACTGGGGTCGCTGTCCGAGAAGACCGAAGCCAACCAACTGGTCGCCGAACCTCCATGGGCCTCGTGACAGGACGTGCACCCCTTCTCGCGCGTGAATCCCGCATGAACACTCGATAGTGCACCGGGCTCCAGAGCCAGCAGCCCCGCACCGGACTGAGACCCGTGATTGGCGAAAACGCCCAGTGCCGCGAGGATCAACACCACCACCAGGGCCGAAATCCGTCCCCGCCAAGCACGCAGCGTCGGAACCGGGGTGCAAGGCGGCTGTTGTTTGCAACAACTGCCGTCAGGCCTTGGTCCCTCCTTGCAGGGGCCACCGGCATGCTTGGGCCGTTGGCATTGCCAGCCGTCTCCCTTGCGGATGGGCGTGCACTCACTGCATCCACCGCAGCGGCCCTTCGCATCAGGTCCCTGCCAACACGGGGTATCCCAGTCAGCGCCGCGGCCGCACCGGTAGTTGCCCAACGGTCGTTCGTAGACGCTTTGGTCGAAACGGAAGGACTGCTTGCCGTCACGCTCGGCCATCAAAACGCCTCCATAGGCCGCGGTCCGCGGGCAGAGCCAACGACGTCAGAGCGTCGGGCATGCAGGTCGGGAAGCATTTCAGAGCACATAAATGTTGACCACGAGCCAATGCCAGAGGCCGAGAAACAACAGGCCGGCCGAAAGGGGCACGTGCAGGAAAAGCCAGAGTTTGAGCAAGCGCTGTAGGGCGTAATGGGCGTCCAGATCATTCTTGCGTTGGCCGATTGCACGTATCACGGCAAGGTGCCCGCGTCCCTCGTCGTTGAGGTACTGACTGATGGCGGCGATGCGCGTGTCCAGCCACGCCTGCCCCTTGCGATCCCCAAGCACGTGACTGACCGCAAAGCGTGGGCGCTGGAAGAACCAGGCCAGGGTCTCCAGGTAATAGCGCCCAAGGGTATCGCCCTGGTCCTGTCCGGTGGCGACGATGATTTCGTTCTCAGCCTCGGTCCTCATTTCAGCGAGCAGGGCCGGAATCCGTTCGTAGATGAACTCCTCCGGGATCTGGGCGAGCCGACGGGGCACGTAGAGCTGCAGCAACATGCCAATCAGTCCGCTCAGGGACACCGCGTAGACGAGCAGGGCCAGCACCTGCTCGTATAGCCCGCTAGGCCAAAGTGACCCCACGTGGAACAGATACATGAAGAAGGCGCCCACCCCCAGGCTCACGTGGACGCGCAACCAGGTCCGGGCGGACACCAGGGGCGGAGCAGGTAGTCGTTTACGGATATTGAACGCGGCCAGGGAAACAAAAACGGCCAGAAGAAGATAACCGGACAGTTCCCCGTGGGCGCCGAGGTTGGCGTTCTGGTAAGCCACGTAGGTCGCCACCAGGGCAACCAGACCGAAGGACAGCAGTACAGGAATGAGCCACCCCAGCCACGGTGCGATGCCCCGATTCATTGGTCCGCTCAAGCGCCTGTTCACAGACCGGCCTCGTTACTGCGCAGCAGATCCCTGAGATCAACCCTCTGCAAGGCATCGTGCGGGCAGGCACGGGCACAGGAAGGTCCACCGGGATGCCCCTCACACAAATCACACTTGGTGGCCTTGAGGATGGGTTTCTGACTCTGGGGGTCGAGGACGGGCCGTCCATCGGTATCCTGGATCCCGACCAGCCGAATATTGTCGTAGGGGCAGGACTGGGCGCAGGTACCGCAACCGATACAGCTGTCGTCGTTGATAATCACCGAACCGCCATCCAGGCTGCGGTGAATCGCACCGGTTGGACAACCGATCATGCAGACGGGGTCGACACAGTGCATGCAGGCATTGGCGACCATCCAGTGGCCCAGCGATTTGCCATGCCGCAGGAAGCGCGGGTTGCCGTTATGGGTCCTGGAGCAGGCACGCACGCAATCGTCGCAGCGCACGCATCGCTCGGTATCGATGAGCATGGTGCGGGTGCCGTTGATGAAACGTTCCTGAACGGCCCACTCCAGAAAGGCATCATCAGCGAACGGCCGTTGCGCGGCATCGGCGAGGCTTTGAGTCGGCGGTTCCATTTCGGGAAACACGTGCTCAACCAGAACATCGTAGGGAACACGCATAACATGCATGTAACCCAACGCCGTCAGCGTGGTGCGCAAGGGCTGAACCTGGCCACTTTTCCAGGTCTCGTAGAGCTCATCCAGTCCGTAGGTATCGCCCTCGCGAAGGTACTCGATGGTGCGCCGACCATGACTCAACTCCACGGCCACGCGCCCGAAGCCACCGCCCACCAGCAGCAGCCCATCGGGATAATCGCCCTGGCGATTGACCAACGGTTCGTCTTTCTCCGACGCCACACCGCGCGGCCGATCCTTGAAACCCACATGCCACTCGAAGCTCCCGTAGGTCTCGTTCAGAGTGGCATCGACGATCCTCTTACGGACCTGGGGGTCCAGGTCCCGGAACAGCGGGTGATCGTTGATCTGGATCTGCAACTGGGTACCGCGGTAGCTGGACTCGATGATTTCGTTCCAGCTTTCATCACGGGCCTTGATATCGCGCAGGGCCTGCCAGCGCATTTCCAGGACTTCGCATGGGGTCTCCGCATAGATGGTCGCCGTGCGACGGACGCGGCCCAGGGCCGCGATCACGCCGAACAGCGCACCTTCGTGGAAAATCCCGCTCTTGAGATGATCCTGCAGGGGCGGCGCGGGATGAGTGGGGTCCGACGACGGGGCCTCTTTGAATATCTCCCCGGGGTTACGCACGCGGAAGAGCGATGGTGTTTCCGGGGCATCCTGGACGTTCGACTGGGTCGCCTGATAACGGGAGGTGTCGCGCATCTCGTTGATGGGACTCCAACGCAACACGGATAACAGGGAGCGCAGCCAACCGCGCCGATGGGTCGACTGCCTGCCCAACACGTGAGCGGGCAGCCCCCCCTGGAATACGACACGGGCATCGCCCCCAAGCACGAGGAAAGCCGAGTTACCGTAATCGCCCTCGCGAACGATGATGTCACCGGGCGCGAAGCGCAGAATCCGGCAATCGTTCTTGAGAATCCCCTCGAATGGGGCGGCGGCCGGGAACCGGCTGGCATCAATGCCGGAAAATTCCGGTCGCAGAAGGAGTGAGAAAACATCTTCGTCCGACATGTTCGGATCGAAGGGCTTATCCCAGCGTTTCGGCCGATCCATCATCAAGATGGAACCGCCCCCCGTCTCCGCGGAGGTAGCGGACACTGCCATGTCGATGTGTGTTCCTGTCGCTTACTTGTAGCTGGAGGGCGCCGGCAGGCTGCCACCCAGTTTCGCACTCAGATCTTCGCCTTCGATAGCCGCTACGGCTGCACGCGCGGTTTTCTCACTGGGCGCCTTGAGGAATGCCCCGACGGCACCAATGCCCGCGACAGGCTTCAGCGCGGCCCGGGCTGATTCCGCACGTTCGGCCTGTGCCGCTTTGTACTTGGGATGACTGCTGTTATCGGCCGCCTGGGATGCAGAGAGAAGCTTGGCGATCTGGCCCACCGCGAACATGCGGCTCAGTTCCGCCTTGCTCATCTCCTTGTTGACCGTCACATCGGGCGGGTAGAAACGATGGCGCACGCTGCCCTGGGAATAAGCGACCAGCTCGAAGTCGGGCTCGATCGGGTGACCCGCATCAAGCATCTTGCCCAGGGCGTCCTCCACACCGGGCTTGGTCAGACCATGGCAGCTCATGCAGTTCGATGCGACGTCGAAGAGCTGGGAGGGCCAGATCATTCCCATCTCGGTGGTCTTGGCAATGCGTTGTTCGCGATGAGCCGGATCCTCGTCCTTGGCCTTCTCGACTCCGCCGAAATCGTTATGCGCCTCCTTCCACCCGGACGCCGGACCATGACAGCTCTCGCACGACGGACCTGACTTGGCCTTGGCTTTCTTGCCGGGCCCCTTGGAAATCTGCGTGTAGTGACAGCTCGCGCACACCGGATCCTTCTTCATGCTGCGTTCAGACCCGGCCGCTTTGAGGATCTTCTTCGCCTCAGGCTTCTTGTGCACTTCCTTGTAGGACTTGAAGTGCGCCGTGCCTTCCCAGACCTTCACCTCCGCCTCGTGGCACTTTTCACAGGCCTTGGCGCCGATGTAATACGGTTCGGCCTGCACGCCAGACCAGCCCAGCAACAAGGCAAAGGGCGCCAACACGCGCATCATGGATGCCGTTTTCATGGGAATTCCTCGTGTCTCGATTGTGATCGTGCGCCGGTCGTGGAGAACGCCGGGCAGTATTTTTTTGAATTCTGAGATGGCGGTTAGTCGGGCTTCTGATGATCCCCGGGCTAACACCGCCCATCCCGATACGTTAGCCCAAGCCGGAAGTCATTGTGAATACATTCTTTCGGCTGATAGCAATTCCGGGCGGAGGTCAGGGAATCAGACGGTAGTGGTACACCGTCGCAATGCCGTTCTCACCGTTATCGGCGTCATCGGTATCGCAGTTGCCCGGGTTGCGGTTGGCAACCGGAATGTCTCCGATACAGAGATCAACCTGGAGTTGGCGGGCTCGTCCTTCGTAGCCCTGCACCATGGGAATGGTCACGCCCTGTGGGAAGGTTGGCGCGTTATGACTCAGCGTGACCCGGAACTCGCCGTCATCCGCCCCGACGATGGGTACGGCGGCCAGCGTGGTCACATTCGCAACAGGGTTGAAGCGGTAGTCCGAGGTTCCGGCGATCACGTCGTAACGCAGAAAATCATCTTCGTTGTTGCTCAGGTCCGTGAAGGCCTGCTGCAGGTTGGCGAGCTTGTTGGCGGTGGTATCGGTATTACCCGTGTTGTTACGCATCTGGCTGACTGCATAGTCCATGGCGCCGGACATGGCCCAATACCCCTGGACATCAACCAGAAACTCATCGACCGCGCGGGTTTCGCCCTCGGCGAAATCACTCACGAGTACGGACACGATGAACATGATCACCATGAGGACCGCCATCACGGCGATGAGGATCGACCCTCTCTGCCCATTGCGCCCTTTCGGAATCAGGCCGGAACGACTCATGGCAAACAATCCACACGGTGGGCGACAAGGAATTGGTAGGTTGCCGTCGTCTGCTCGGCGGTGTAATCGAAATCGGCCCGGGCAACCATGCGCGGATCGATGAATGTGACATCGACCTCCTGGGTCACGCCACGCTCGGGAATGGCATTGCCACAATGACGCGAAACGTTGTACGACCGGGAATTGACCTGATCAGAAAACGCCGGGTCCTGCGAGTGGTACCCCTCAATAATCAATTCCCCGGCGGCCACGCAGTCGTCATGAGGTGCTCCCGCGGCGGTACATTCAACTGTCTGGTTCAGCTGCTTGGTCCGCAGGATCATTCCGTTATGGGTCAGTTCCAGTCGCTGATTGACACGGGCGATCGTTCCACCATTGGGCTGCAGGACAGCCGCCTCGATGGTGGCGTTACCCCGCAGGGAGATGACCGCCTCGTCCGTCGCTACGGTGTACGGGTCCGTCGTATTGATCAGCCCATTGCCGTCGTTGTCGAAGACGCCCCCGTTGGCAACCAGGTCGAAGGCTTCCCGCGCCTCCTGGTTGGCCCGCACACGCTGAATCATGATCTCTGAGTAAATCGCCGTCTGGGCCAGGAACTGGTAGAGCACACCGAAAAGGAACGCGCTCAGGGTCATCGCGACCAACAATTCGATGAGGGTGAATCCCCTCTGTGCCTGCGCGCGGTTCATTGCTGACGCCCCACGATCGTGCGCAGGGCAATGGTCTCGACGCCACCCATGGAGTCTTCCGCGGGATCAACACCGTCCACGAACCGGTAGGGATAGCTCACCCGCACCTCGATGACATGACAACTGTCACCCAGGCACCCGCCCATGTCATGGCTGCGTCCATCGGCGGTTGCGCTGTCGACCATGATTTCCCACTCCAGGCGGGCGGTGACATTGTTGTCGTAGTCCAGCCACAGAACGTTCAGTTCGGTGTTCGCATTGTTCAGTGCATCGGTATCGAGAAAGAGAATCTGGCGTTCGGTAAAGGTATCGACCGGTGTCTTGGTCGCAGCACCCAGGGCATTAACCGTCACGACGAGGTTGGGAGGCGATGGTGACACCATTCCCGTCGTCACCTGTGGTGTACCGCGGTAGATCCACCGCGCGCCCGCGTCGTCCTGATAACTGGCCTCCGATGCGGTGAAGAAATCCGTGTAACGCCCCAGTGTGGAGAGGCGTTCCATCTCATTGTTGGCAAGGAAGATGGCGCGCTGCCTCAGATCAAGGCGGTAGAAATGATCATCTACCGTTACCCAGGTCGCACTGAGCCCAAGCACCAGCATGGAGATGAGCGCCATGGCGACGACCACCTCGATGAGGCTGAATCCACGGTCATTTCGCACGGTTCAGATCCATTTGACTCACGGAATCAA
Source organism: Gammaproteobacteria bacterium (assembly GCA_049604295.1). Lineage (GTDB taxonomy): Bacteria > Pseudomonadota > Gammaproteobacteria > JACKNK01 > JACKNK01 > JBMYTL01. The sequence goes on along the minus strand of JBMYTL010000005.1, from coordinate 15,372 downwards.
TCCGTGAGTGCCTCCGTGGTGCTGATACCGGCGGTCCACAGATAACCATTGAAAAGCGAATCGGCGGGCGCGGGATAGCGTAGGACGACCCGGTTGCCAGCACCGGCGAATTCCGCGGCGCCACCGTCATCCACCCAACCGGAGGACTCACCCTTGTCGTCATCCAGCACACAACCGAATCCCGTGGTTCCATGCGTGGCGTTGGCGTTGTGCCCACTGTGGCGAAGAATGGCCCAAACCTCGAAATCCGCATCGGGATAACTGGCCACATTGCCATTGGCGAGCACGAAATTGCCTGAGTCAGTCTCGACGACGAAACAGAAATCCACCGCGTCCGCGAGATCGACCCCCAGGTCGCTCTGGATATCGTCCTCATCCACATAATCGTTTCCCGCAGCATCGGTATACGTCCCGCTGCGGTTGAAGCGTGTACGCAACGCCGTCGCTATGCGTTCCAGGTAGGGCTTGGCCTGGGTGACCCTTGAGTCGATCATCATGTTCCGGATGCCACCGAAACTGATTCCGGCGAGGATCCCGATGATGGCCATGACGACCATCAGTTCGATGAGGGTGAAGCCGCGGGCGCGCCGCGCATTTCCACGCAATGAATGCATTACAAAGTCCTCCTGCCGCTCATGACGACACTGGAACGACCAGGCTTTTCAGACGGAACAATGCATCCATGCGCCGAGCGACAGCTTCGGCGTCGTCTTCTTGGGAAAAAGGCCCCACACGAACCCGTTGATAACGTTTCCCCCGCACTTCCACGGGTTCCGTGACCACGGGGAGGTCGGCCTCTTTCAGGCGCAATCGGATTCGCTCTACATTCGAGGCCTTACCGAACAGCCCCAACTGAACCATGAAACGCGGAACGGCGACCGGCGCAGGTGACTCAGCCGCCACGGTGCGCTTGTCGGCCCAGAGTTTCTCCATGTACTCGGTGGTCAACTGCTGGGCCTGCAATTCCTCCTCCCGCGACATCTCCTCCTGCAAACTACGCACCGCCCGCTGGGCCCGGTCCTCGAACTGGGCCGCGGCCAGGCTGAACCACATGTAGGCAAGCACCCTGTTGGAGCGGATTCCCTGCCCGTCCCGGTACATCACGCCCAGGTTGTTCTGCGCCATGGCATTACCCTGCGCCGCCGACTGGCGATACCAAGCCAGCGCCTCCGCGTAGTTTCGCGGCGCGCCACGACCCTGGTGATACATCAAACCCAAGCGGAACTGGGCCTCCGCATTACCCGCCGCGGCCAATTCCCGGAACGCGCCATAGGCATCCGAGAAACGGCCGCCGCGATAAGCCGACATGGCGGAATCCAGATCGGCGGCAAATACCCCCGGGCTGACCCCCATGAATACGGCCAGGAACAGGTACAAACCACGTGTCACGAGCGTTGACCTCCATTGGCGCGGGCCCGTTTGACCAATGCGAGAACGTCGCGCACGTAATTCTGGGTTTCTTTGTAGGGTGGGACCCCGCGATAGCGGATCACCGCGTTTTCGCCAGCGTTATATGCCGCCAGGGCCAAAGTCCTGTCTCCGGAGAATTGGTCCAATAACCACGCCAGGTGGCGGACTCCCGCACTGATGTTCTGCTCCGGATCAAAGGGATCATCGATACCCCAGCGATGCACGGTGGCCGGCATCAGTTGCATCAGGCCCATGGCACCCGCGCGGGACACCGCACGCGGATCAAAATTGGACTCCACGGCAACCACCGCCTTGACGAGGTCGGCTTCCATTCCGGAGCGCTTCGCATGTTGGCGGATGAGTCCGTCGTAGGGCGTTGCGGGCAGCGCGTAGGCGCCACGCCGGTCGATCAGTGCATCCAGCCGCTCGAGCAGGGAGCGAACCTCGTTGGGCGTGTATGCGCAGGCCATACAACGACCCGTCCGCGTCGACGCGGGCCACGCCCCGGCACCGGACGTGGCGTCGGCACTCACGACCTGTGGTGCAGCCATGGCAACCATGGCCACGAACATCGAGGCCCGGGCAATCACTTCTTACCCCGGAACTTGAGCACGTACTTGTTGATGACACCATCCACGGGCTTGTCACTGACAAGGTAGACGCGATCAGAGCGGATCTCAGTGATGCGTTTGCCCAGCAAGGTATCGCCCACCCGGTAGTCGGTATTGTCGATGGTGGCCTGGGGCCCGCTGGTGGTCTCGCCGATACCGGTCAGCTTGTGGATCCAGGTCAACTCGATTTCCGCCCGGACTTCGCGCCGCGTCTTGTCATAGGCAAAACGTTGGAACGGATTACGCACCTTCTTGCGCACATCCTCACGCAATGCATCCAGGCGCGCTCCGGACAGAGGCTCGGCATCATTGCGAGGGGTAATTGAGAAGGTGATCAGGTGTTCCGGCCGCTCCGGGTCGGGGTTGTAGGGATGAACCTCCAGGTTATGGACAACCGTATTGAGCGATTCCAGGTCAGAGGTGAACCTGAGGAACGTCCAGTAATCGGTGATGATATCGATCTTGAACTTGAAGCGACTTTCCTCGGTCGGCACCAGTCGACGGATAATCACCGAGTGCTCATTGGCAATCGCGTTGATGCGTCGTAGGAAATCAGGCATCTGGCGCACCCCCCGCGCCACATCCTCCTTGGCATCAGCGGCTTCGGCGATTGCCTCGGCCACCTGCTTCTTCAATGCATTCGATTCCCTTCCGGCCTCACCGCTCACCACTGAGATATCGGCAAAGCCGATCTTCGCGGGCTGGTAGAGATTGACGTATCCGAAGGCGAAAAGACCAATCAGCAGGTACACGGTCGAGATCAGCAGATCACGATTCTGGCGGATAAATTGATCCATGATCAGCGTCCTCCCGCATTGGGCCCCAGGGCCGCCTTCTGCGTCGCTTCATTGCGCGCCTTGACCTTCGCCTGCGTGTCTTTCAACACGCCACCGGACCCTTCGCCGTCGCCCCCGGAATCGGAACTCTTGAGACGTTTCTCATCGTCGTACCACGCCGCCAGCGTAAAGCGGATGATTTCATCCCCGTTGTCCTCGCCGATCTCAGCGCCTTCAAAAGACACCTCACGGAAATCGCTCATGAAACGATCCTCGTCGGCCTCCAACCGCTGGATGAAATTCGCCAGTTCGAATACATGGCCATCGGTACTGGGCAGGGCAGCCCCCTCGATGATCAGTTTCTGACGTACGACCTGACCATCACCGATCTGCCCCTGAACTTCAGAGAGGTACACATCGGTCAACCAGAGGTGGTTATTCATATTCTGGCCGATGGAGAGAAACTTCTCCGTCCACAGGACCTTGTCGACATCCACATTGGTCACCTGGGGCTGACCACCCTCAGCGGTCAACTGACGCCGGTGTTTCTGCAACTCGCTTACCTTGCTTTGATATCCGCCCGCCGCGAGGCGGTACTTTTTGTCGACAGCCGCGTACTGGTTCCACCCCCACCACAACACGAGGGCGACCAAACCGTAGAACGCAATGAACCAGACCTTTTCATTGGCCGCGGGGCCCTCCGGTGTGGCGGCGGCCTTGGGCGTCGATGATCGCTTGAACATCTTGGCAAAAGGGCTTTCACCGGACTTCGATTCAGCCCTGCGACGCGCCCTGCGCCCCGTGGTACGACTGGGCTTGTCACCGCTTCGGCGTTTCTGTGAAGAGCCCGTGATCTTCTGGGGCTCGCGCGGCGCCTCGGTGCTTTTCACGAACCGGTCATTGGCATAGACGTATTGGGTTTTACCCACGGAGATCGGGACACGCTCAAGTCCACTCAACAGGTTCATCAGGCCCGTATCGCCCTCTTGGACGAACTGTTCGAACAGGGTTTCCTCAACGATTTCGATGGACAGCCCCGTGCCCTTGGACAGCCAGCGTTCCAGACCTCGTATCTTCGTATGGGCGCCTGTGACGCGCAGAACCTCAGGGCGTCCGCATCCCTGGTCACTGTCGAAAAAGCGCAAAGTCTGATTGAGATTGCGCATGAGATCGGCGGCCATGGGCTGGAGCGCCGACTCAACCGGACCCAGCTGAGCGGATGCACTGCCATCAACCGGCAACTCAGAGAGGTAATCACGCACCTGTAGATTCGACATCACTTCCTTGGCGGGCATGCCCGAGCCGTCGGAAACTGCCTTGACCATGGCCTCCAGACCCACAGGGACGCGGCGTACGTAGACGGCATTGAATGCCCAGTTCGCCAGAGTGATCGTGCTGTAACGCCAACCCAGCTCGATGATGCCGTATGTCTTGCCGGGGTCTGCCTTGGCGATCTGTCCGATGGCGACCGAGACACTGGGAACAACGGCCCCGATCTTGACGCATTTCTCTCCCGTCGCCGCGAGATAACGCTGCATGATTTCCGTGGGTGCGAAACCGTATACCGCGCTCGGCTGTTTGCGATCACGATCGCCGGTTCCGAAATCCTGACGGCCAAATGTGACAGGTGTTCCGCCAAGGATCTCCGCGCCCTTCTCGCGTGCGGCCTGGGTTGAACTCGCCACACTGGGATCACGGTTATCGAGATAGGCGAACGGCTGTTCCTCGAGAAACACCTGAATGCGGGATACCGAACGCATCACCCGCTTGGGCACCGCCTCCATGGCCTCGTGCAGGGTTTTCTCGAAGAGCTCCACGACGTCGTCGGGCCGTTCCACCAGTTCCCCGGAATATTCCTGTTCCTCGCCGGTTCCTTTGAAACGGACGTCGTACTCACCTGCACCCGCACGGACGATCAACACATTGTTGATGAGCTCATCAACAGCGCTCGCCTCACCGTTACGGGATTTTTTCTTACTGAAGATCATGCGGCTTTCGCTCCGGCCCCGGTGACGCAGTCGCCAAGGGATCTTTCTTCACGCCTGATACCCATATGCACGCGGCGCCCGGCATTCATGCCCCACGCGCGGCCCTTGTAATCGCAACGCACCATGTCAATGCCCCACCGATTTACCCATTTCGAACACCGGCATGAACACCGCGACCATCATCCCGCCGATCAACAATCCGATGACGACCGTGAGGATGGGATTGATCATTGATGTCCACTGCTGGACCTGCTCATCGAGAATCCGGTCGAAATAATCAGCCGCGGACAGCAGCAACTCGTCCAGGCTACTGCTTTCCTCACCGGCAGAAATCATCTGCAGAACGATCCCCGAGAACACGTCGTGTTCGCGAAACGATTGCGCGATCCCCATGCCGGACTCAATGTCATCGGCAATGTCCATGAGTACGTTTTCAATGTAGCGGTTGCCGCTGGACGGTGCGGCCAATTCCAAAGCCTTGAGAATCTCGACCTCATTGCGCACCTGCACAGCAAATGTGCGCAGAAAGCGCGCCAAGGCGCCAAGGCGCCAGATACGCCCCACGATGGGAATATCGAGCTTGACCTCATCCCAGACCAAGCGACCTTGGGGCGTGGCGATCCAGAGTACGAAGGCACCGATTCCCATGACCAGAACCAGGCCGAAGATGTACCACCACTGCTGCCAGATATCGCCCAGGTCCATCATTATCTGGGTAGGCACCGGTAGCTCGGAACCGAAGGATTGAAACACCTTCGCGAAGCGCGGCAGGATAAAAAAGGTCATGGCATTGAACGCCACGAAGAAGGCGCCGATCACCATTACCGGATAGGTCATGGCCGAGCGCACCTTCTTGCTGACCACATCGGCATTGCCGAGGTAGTTGGCAAGATGGACCAAGGCATCCTCAAGGCGCCCAGACCCCATTCCAGCCCGCACCACGTTGATATAGATATCGTCGAATACATGGCGGTGCTGGGCGAGCGCATCCCCCAGATCAGCTCCGTGCTCCACATCGTCGACGACGTCGTCGAGCACATCGCGGAACTTACGCTGCGGAGTCTCGCGAGCGAGATTCTTGAGCACATCCACCAGCGGCAGCTGACTGGAGATCATCGCCGCGAACTGGTTGGTGAAGATCAGCAGAGAGGAGAGGGGGATCCCGGCCATCAGGTGGTCTCCCCGAGCACCCGGATCACCTCGGCGAAGGTGGTGACCTCGTCATCGACCAGCTTCAAGCCATGGCTGAGCAGGGTGGTCATACCGCTGTTACGAGCCAGTTCCCTCAGCCGCGCATCGGTGAACTCATCGGAAGCGATCAGGCTGCGCACGGACTCGTCGATCTCGAACACCTCGAACACCGCGCGGCGTCCGCCGTACCCGGTCTGCCGACAGTGCTTGCAGCCTTTGCCCTCGGCGTACTCCATTTCGTCATCGATATCCACGCCGAGCTGATCCAGACGTTCACGTGAGATCCCATCCTTCGCCAGTTTGTCGATGATTTCCTGGCCGGTCACTTCCGCCCGACAATGGGGACATATCTCACGCACCAAACGCTGCGCGATGGCCAAGGTCAGGGCACTGGCCACAAGGAAGCGCTCGATACCCATGTCGATCAGGCGTGAGACCACGCCCACGGCATCGTTGGTATGAATCGTGGAGAACACCACGTGACCGGTAAGGGATGCCTGAATCGCCATACCGCCGGTCTCGGAGTCACGGCACTCACCCACCATGATGACGTCGGGGTCCTGGCGCAGGATCGTACGTAGACCGCTTGCGAACGTGAGCCCGATTTTCTGGTTGACCTGCATCTGGTGCACGCCCCCCATCTGGTATTCGACCGGGTCCTCGACGGTCAGAACATTCTTGGACTGCTTGTCGATACTGCCCAGGCAGGAATAGAGCGTGGTTGTCTTACCCGAACCGGTCGGCCCGGAAATCATGATGAGGCCGTACGGTGCGTGCAGTTTGTCCTTGAGCAGCCTCAGATCACGATCGAGCAGACCGAGCGCCTCGGGTGATGGCCGCAACGCGGACTTGTCCAATAGACGCATAACGACCTTCTCCCCATGCACCGTGGGATAGGTCGAGACGCGCACGTCAATAGGCTTGCCGCGGATCGCGACACCTATGCGACCATCCTGGGGACGACGTTTTTCCGCCACGTTCATGCCGGACATGATCTTCAGGCGTGACGTCACTTCAGGGATGTAGCCACGGGGCAGAGAGCGTTCCTCGTAAAGGATGCCGTTCACGCGCAAACGTACGAGCAGACGTTCCTCCGTGGGTTCGATATGGATATCCGAGGCACCGGCGATTGATGCGCGGTGCAGGACGAAGTTCACGATCTTGGGAACCTCGATCTCGGTGATCTGCTCCGCCATCGTCTCCTCCTCTTCCTTGGAGATATTGATGGCGAGACCGACCTCGTCGTCGTCATCAGTCATTGCGGTATGGCTGATGCGCTCCACGGTCTCGTACAAGGCCTGGGCGGTGACCACACAAACCTCGAAATCACGGTCGTCCTGGAGTTGGACCCAGTCGAGCAGACGCAGATCGAAGGGATCGATGCACGCCAACCGGGGCCGGGCCCCATCGTCTCCCTCAAGAACCAGACAGCCCTTGGAACGGGCGCGCTCCACGGGTAGCCAATCGAGCGTCGCCACGTGCGAATAGACCTCGTCGGTATCGGACAGGACCTTGTACCCGTATTCCTCCTCGACCCACTCGTAAATCCGGTGGATGTGACGGGCCGAACGCTTGTCAGCCATGAGTCGGAAGAACGTTCCCGAGGTGGAGCGGGCCTCCGCCAGCATGGCCGAGGCGTCGGACAGATTCATGAGTCCCAACTTGACCATGCCGCGCGGCAGGTCCGGCAGGTCATCGACGGTGATACCGGGGGGCGGCCCCTGGGTAGAACCGGACGGTTCCGCACTGGCTGTCCGCGCGGCCCGCCCCGAGGTACTCCCGGACGCCACGGGCTCGACATCAATCCCGACAGCGGTCACCCCGTCCTGGTCAGCGCCAGCCACCTCAGTGGCCTCATCATCGTCTCCACCGGAGACCGTTGTTGCATCGAGGTCTTCAGATCCACTGACGGCGGTCGCATCAACATCGTCCGCTTCACTGACAACCGTTGCATCCGCATCGGGCTCGGAAGGGGCCACGCCCTCGGCCGCGCCAACGTCAGTTACATCGTCGTTGGGTACGAATGGCGCGCCCTTGGCGGTCGCTTCCGGCAGCCCACCATCACCGACCTCGGTCGCGTCCTCCTCACCGAAATCCAGATCCACCCCCGTGTCGGGTCCCGTCCCTGCTCGTGCAGCCTGCACGGCTGTGGCGTCCTCATCGATACCCGCGTCCTCGACCAACGTGGCATCATCCGCGGCCGCTCCCCCAACCACGGTCTCGTCACTGTCTCCCGATGACGCCGCCGCGGCGAGCGGGGCGCTGAACATCTGGGTCGATTGAAAATCCTCGGCCGCCTTGGCCTTGAGTTGATCTGCGCTCGCGATTTCCGTCATATCTCCATGCTCGTTGCTGCCCTTTGCCGCCGCGGTCGAGTACGTGGGTTTTTCGTCCGACCCCGGAACGATGCGTAATGCGGTCATACCGATCTGCACCGAGATCCCTCCCTGAACGGGGACCGGTTCCACAATGGATTCACCAGACCAACGTGTACCGTTGCGGCTGTTGAGATCTTCCAACATCCAGCCTTTTTCGTCGTCCCAGAAGAGCCGACAGTGCTTTCGCGAAAGGTAGCGGTCATCCAGATTCAGCCGGGTCGGCGTCAAGCTGGTTTCATGCATACGACCGATCATCAACTCCCCACCACCGCCTGCCGCGATGAACCGCTCAAACCGGCCATCTGGGTAGTGGATGAATAGCTCGATGCTCTTGTCACGAAGCTCCGGGCGGTTAAAGGCTTCAGGCATTACTCATGACCTCCCGCGGAATCACCGGCGGCATCGTATACCACTCGGAACCCCACCGAGGGATTGCGAACCCCAGGTTCAAAATGAAAACGCGCGGAACAACGGCCCATCAGAGCAGGTGTGTTGTAGGCCCCCCCTCTGACAGAGCGATCCGGCCCGTCTCCCGTCTCACATACGGGATCTTCAACGCCGTTGGAAAGGCTACGGTAATAGCCCTCGGACCATGCGTCTTGGCACCACTCCCATACGTTCCCGGTCATGTCCGCCAGGTCAAACGGGGAGTTCCCGCGCGGAAACCGCCCGACCGGCGTGGTCCCTGAACTGGCGCGATCAATATTGGCCCGGTTCGCGTCCCACGGCTCAGCGCCCCAGGGATAGGCCCGTTTTTCACCGCCCTTCGCGGCATATTCCCACTGCGCCTCGGTAGGCAGACGTCCGCCAACCCACTCAGCGTAGCGATTGGCGTCCTCCCAGGTTACCCCCACGACCGGATGATCCGCCGCACCCAGGACCGGATCATCCATGAACGGTGGAACCTCCCAACCGGTACTGGTGAGAAACTCCCGGTAGGCCGCATTGGTTACGGGGGTAACGTCCACATCGAAAGCCTCGATGACCACGCGGCGCTGTGGTTTCTCCGTGGGATTACTGCTTTCCGACGGACTCGAACCCAGAATGAACTTCCCACCTGGAACGGTGACCCGGGGCGCCGCCGCCGTACCCGCTTCGGTAGCCACCTCATCAATGAGCTGTACCTCACGGAGCACCTCAAGGACTTCACTGGCGCTCTGAGGCCGCATATCCGGATCGTCCGCCAACAGGGAATCGATGACCCCATCCAAGGATGCAGGGACGGCCGCATTGTAGGAGCTCGCCTTGACCGCATCGAAGACCGGACGGATGTCGCCCGTTCGTCGATCGGCACGGAATTTCATGGCCTGACGAGGAATCTGGTTGGTGAACAACTCGAAGGCGATCACACCCATGGTGAACAGATCCGACCGCTTGTCGATACGGATGCCCGATGCCGCCCCACCCGAGGCCCAGTGGCGGAATTGCTCGGGAGATGCGTACTTGATGGTAAGTCCGGCCGGGCCGTTGTCTTCCCCGGTCATGGCAAGACCGAAATCCATGATTACCGGCTGATCGATATCGCCTTTGACCAGCATGATGTTTTGCGGCTTGAGATCCCGGTGGACAACACGGGCATGGGCGATTTCCAACGCCTCGAAAATCTTGATCAGTACTGACAAACGCGCCTTGGATGTGTTGAACAACGCATTCGCGTTGTCCTCCATCCAGTCCTTTAGCTCAACCACTCCCGGGATGATGTCCATGACCGCACCGAACCCCCTTGAGCTCGGATCGACCTGAACGTCGTCGAGGGTCTTGGGCTTGGTGGCCTCGGTAGGAAACGGTGGTACTGGACCATCGTAGAAATCGTGCACCGCGACGATGTACGTGTGCCGCAGGTGGCGCGAGGAAAGCACTTCCTGCCGGAGCATGACACGCAGCGACGGGTTCGCTTCCAGAAGTTTGGGATCGAGCACCTTGATAGCGACACGCTCATCAAGCTCACTGTCCAAGACACTGTAAACGGCAGCCGTGCCACCCAGGCCCAGAAACTTCCATTCGGTATAACGATTTCCCGCCACGTTCATCGGTGCCTAATCACTATTGTTTGTAATGGCCGGACCCGCTCAAGAAAGGTTCGGGCGCTTGGCCCATCGCCCCCTTGTGTACCCCGCGAGACGCCGGGGATACATAGGCCCATTGGATACTTGTGGCCACGCCGCCGCCATGACCTGAAACCGGGTTAAGGGTCAACCTCAGGAACCCTGGCCTATCAACAAGCGGAAATTTGTGAGCGGCCGGCACACCGGGCAACCGGCAAACAAGCAGCCCATCATCTGCACCCGAGCCAAAGCCTTGAGCGGGCCGCTCCCAACAACCTGACTCCCTTGCCAAAAAAACGCCCTCACGGGGAGGGCGTCTTGTTTGGGGCGTTGGTCGTCAACTGGCTGGGACGTTCGATCTTCAAATCGCCGTTTAGTTGATGGCCAGCACCGTACCGGCGGTACCCGAGCACGCACCCGCAGTCACCGTACCGGTGTTTTCGTTCACGTGGTTGGAGCGGTTGACGTTGTTTTCCCAGGTCAGGGTATTGGCGTCACCCGCGTCAAGATCGACCCGATCGCTACTGAAGTACACGTAGGTGCCATCAGTGATGTGCTGAGCACTGATGCAGTACCGGAACGAAGTCAGACCCGCGGTTTCATCCACTGCGATGTCGTAGCGCCATTCGCCGTCCTCCGGCAATTTCAGGTGCGGCAGGATGTCGCTCATGGTGTCGGTCGCAGGGGTCGGGTGCAGGATACTGGCCTGGGCGTTGATGATCGCGGCCAGGTCGGGGACAGACTGGGTCTGAGCACTGGCGAAGCCGGTGAGCGCCTTACCGATACGCTCGAACTGTTCGACAGGCTCGGCGGTTTCCGCCGTCTTGATGTAGGCACCGAGCTGCGGAAGGCCGATGGCGGCGAGGATGCCGATCACGGCCACCACGACCATGATCTCGATAAGCGTGAAACCCCGTGCGGCACGGCGCATATGGGAAGAGGTGTTCATCGTGGGGACTCCGTATTCAATTGGACTCGCGGAGCGAGCGTGTAAGCCATTAAAACGCGAGAGGATGCCGGGGCGCCTCCGTAACGAAACTCCATCCGTACGTAGTTTCTTACGTCGGGGCTGTACCACCACCGCTCATAACCTGTCCATCCGGTGAGCGTGCTGCGTGAACGCCGCACCAGACGCCATGTATCGAAGGTACCCGCGGGCACTTCGATGGTTTCCCGCCCCTCGACCACCCACGACGTGCGATGCACCCGGAGCACCCCGTTCGAGGAGTACTCCCGCTCGTAGACGGCTGTGTTGCCTATTTTAAGCGGAAAAATATCCGCTGGGTCACCTGTTTTATATAGCAGCTTCCGGTGAGTGCGCGCGGATTGCGATTCAATCACCGTCAGTCCGCGCCGCTTCAACCATTGTTTGTCGTCGTCGATCCGCTTGAAAACGGTTCCATCCGGACCGCTGCTGTCGACCTTGAGTCCATATCCATCGGACCAGACCCAACGATCCCCTTTCAACCATTGCGGCTCAAGGACCAGATCTTCCGTTGCTGGATCAACCTCTTGGACCTTCGGCTCGACCGGCTCAGGTGCCTGCTCGTCGGGTTTGTACTCCTGGCACCCGCCAAGCAAACCCGCCGCGAAGAGAAACAGCAAGGCACCTTGGGAGTGGCAACGACGTGATACCCCGCTCCGTCCGGGGCATCCAGCGGTCCGCGACCAAACTGCCATCAGAAAAACCCGGGGTTTCCGGAGTTCTTGGAAAGTTGCTTCCAACCGTTCTCCAGCACCTGGTTTTCGCCGCGCGACCGGTAGATGTAGACCTTGGGCGTCACGCCATCCTTGACTACCCGGCGCGGATTGACCCGGGCGCGTATCACCAGGGCACCCTCTTCATCGATGAACGACTCGTAGAGGTAATCATCACCTACTGATGACGTCACCCCCAGACGGTTGAACGCCCGGGTGGTCTCCGAGGGCTCACCACTGAACAGGATATACTGCTGGAAGCTGCGATAAGAACCGTTCTGGGCATCCGCGATCTTGCGAACCGTGTCCGCGACCACCGCATCGGAGGCCTGATTCACGGTCTTCGCAATCAGCGGGTAAACCACGGCGGCCCCGATGAGCAGAGTACCACCGACCCAATTGAGCGCGATGAGCGGTCGCATATCAGCAGCCACCTCGACTGAAGGTCGCCAGCCCCACACAGCCGAGCGGCCATGTCATGGACATCCGGGTCACTCGTCCTCCTCCAGCCCCGTCGTCAGGTCGATCAGGTAGCTCTTGCGGTGTAGGTCTTCTGTATCTCGCGCCAGCCGATTGTTCTGGCGCAGCATGAATTCCTGAGCACTCTTACCCAGGCGGGCGCGGTTCTCGCGGAAAAACTTGCGATCACCCACATCCGCGGCAATCAGGTCTTCCTGGTTGACCACTGTCGGAGTGATGAAGAACACCGATTCCGCGCGGCTATCGACGGAACTGCGGGTCCGGAACAGAGCCCCAAGCAGCGGGATATCCTTGAGCCCGGGCACACCATCCTCACCCTCGGCACGACGGGTTTCGAAAAGACCACCAAGCACGAAGGTCCCACCGTTACGCAGGATCACCTGGGTCTGGATCTCTTTTTCAGTCGTCTGGAACTGACTGGTAAACGAAGAATTTCGCGCGTTGATGTTCATGCGGACCAACTGCTCGGCTCCGGCCAGATCGTCTTCGAAGACCGAAGGCGTGATATCGAGGGAGAGGCCCGCGTCGATCTGCTCAATCTCGGCCTCACCACCTTCCTTGCCCTGCAGCGGAACGTGCAGCTTGTCGGTGCTGGTGATTTTGGCGGGCACGTTGTTCAAGGTCACGACGTGCGGTGAACTTATGATCTCAGCCTTATCCTGTTCGGCCAGAGCGTTGATCTGCGCCTGGATGAAGGCCCGACTGCCGTTGTAGATGAACGACCCGACAATACTGTCGAAGGTGGCCAGCGGCAGCAGCGTGATCGGGTCTACGGAAGCGGTGGTGTTGGTCGTGGTGGAACCACCCACTCCGACCGTGGTACTGGAACGGCTGGCCGCGGTCTGGGACGCCTCTTCGGATAGATCAAGGACGGTCTGACCGGCATTCGGGCCGGTGCTCACCCCGAAATTCTTACGACCGTTCGCACTGAATCCGCGACCGTAGGCCCACTGCACACCCAGGCTGCGGGACAATCCCGCATCGGCTTGCACGATCATCACCTCGATATCCACCAGCGGAACCTGCCGGTCCAGGCGTTTGACGATCGCCTCCACATCAGCGACCACCTGCGGCGTACCGCGAACGATCACGGAGTTGGTGCGCTCGTCCACGGCAATCCGACCCGGCTGACCGTTGATGGTGATGGCAGTGGTGCCCCCATTGGAAGTGGCGCCCTTATCATCGTCGCCGGAGCCGGTTGCCGAGCCCCCGGCTACAAAGCTCTCATCGATGGTGAGCAGGGTTTTGAGTGTCTGCTCGATCCCGGGAAGAGTGACCTCCTCGCCCTGGAAGGTCGTCTTGGTCTCCGCCACGTTCGCATAGCGGAGCGGGATAACCGCGGTTTCGAGCTGGGTTTGCTCGTACGCTTTCGCCATGGAGGCGATCTGCAATTCCTCAAGCTGCCGTTTCCGCTGGAGCTCTTGCTTGCGAAGGCTGGCCTCAAGCTTGAGGGACACGCTGTCATCAAGATGCTTGGCAACCTTGATGACCTGCTGGGTCACGGCGGCATCGCCGCGAATCACCATGGTGCCGGTGCTGTAGTCGTAATGGATGTCCGCGCCCGCGATCCGGTAGTCATCCAGGGCCGACCGGATCTCCGCCAAGGTAACGTTCTGCGGGGAGTAAAGCTCAAGGGAAGAAATCGATTCCTTGCGTGCGGAGACTGTAACCAAGCGGGTGCTGGAATCGTAGGTGAACGCAAGCCCCCCCTCTTCCATCAGCTTTCGGAACGCCGCCTCAAGCAACCATTCATCGAAACGGGCTGTGACCGTGCCCTCGACTCCTTCGCGGAAGATGACGTCGATCCCCTGTTGCGCGAGCACGTTACGCAGAACCGTACGCACGTCAGCGTCCTGGTAGGTTCCACTGAATCGCTTGGTTTCATCCCAGCGGATGTCGTCGGCGTGCACCGAAAGACTCGCGAAACCCAATGCGACACCCGCACAAAGACTCATAAGTCGGCGCCAGGGTTGCCCCACCTTGCGCTGCTCAGATACGGAACGGTCCCACATATTTCCTGTACCCCATGGAGATTTTTTTAAGTACGTGCGGCGCGGATTGTATGGAAGTTTTGACGCCGCCGCGATGAGTCCTGTGAATAGGGCCCTAAGAACGAATCGGGGTAACACACCCGATTGCCGCCGTCCGCTCTGGATAGCCGCGTGAAATGCTACCTCTTAAGGACAGCGTTCCCAAGCGCACCTGAACCAATGGACAGTTCAACTGACGGGAAACCTGGCGAGGAATGCCCCGACTTCCCTTTGCCTCCGGAAACACGAGCGGAAGGAAATTGGATCGGCGCCCCCCCATCCGACTTACCTCGGCGCCCAGATTCCGCGACCAAGTCGGCGTGCTTCGCTCTCGGCATCCCTCAACAGTGGATCACGCGCCCGGGCCAGCCCGTTGGCGACCAATTCCCGGTTCAGGAGGACTGTGCCTTCGTAATAGACGTCGGCCTCCGACACCCCGTCCTGATTGATTCCCGCCAGCCGGATGCGTACCGCACGGTCGAACACGGCCCGGGTGGTAAATCGGCGGGCCGCGCGTTCATCGGCCTCGCGGCCCAACGGACATTCCACCCCCTTAAGGGCCAGTTTGACCCCCCCTCCGGGGATACGGATGTCCACCGAGCAGCCGCTGGACACACCGATTACATAGGCCGACTGGGTACCGACCGGATACCGGGGCGCCTTTGACACCGCCGGAGCCGGTGTCGGAGCCGGTGTCGGTGTCGGTGTCGGTGTCGGAGTCGGAGCCGGTGTCGGTGTCGGTGTCGGTGTCGGTGTCGGTGTCGG
>JBMYTL010000004.1:0-96881 GCA_049604295.1 Gammaproteobacteria bacterium | reverse complement strand
GGGGCTGGAGTGCCCCCGGGCTCTTTTCTTTTGCGGGTCCGGCTTTTCCGGTGATCGCCGTGAATTCATCAGGTGGGTATCGGGATTTTTCCAGGCCAGGTCGCACTTATACTCCGCGCAGCCAAAAACCGGGAAGCAATGATCCATGAGTGCCGCAGCCGAACCCACTGTTGAAAATCCAAAGACCTTGATGCGATCCATCATCCAGCGTATCGCCACGGGGCCGGAGTTGAGTAAGGACATCAGCCGGGAGGAGGCGCGGTTCGCCACCTCCATGCTGCTCAGCGGTGAGGCTGATCCGATCCAGGGTGCGGTTTTTCTTATCGCCCTGCGCATGAAGCGCGAAACCGATGAGGAGAACCGGGGTGTACTCGACGCCATCCGTGATGCAACGGACCGGGCCGTGGCCGAAGTGGATGATCTGGTCGACATCGCCGACCCTTATGACGGTTACAACCGCACGCTGCCGCCATCGCCGTTCCTGCCAGCGGTCATGGCCGCGCTGGATGTGCCCGCGGTCAGTCACGGCATGGAGACCGTGAGCCCGAAGTACGGTGCCACGCACCGCAAGATACTGCGCGCGGCCGGTGTCCCGGTGACCTTGAGCTCTGCCGAGGCGGCTGAGCGTATCGCTGATCCGACCGTGGGTTGGGCCTACGTGGACCAGGAACAGTTCTGCCCCCAACTCAATGCCCTTATCGATTTCAGGACCACATTGGTCAAACGTCCGGCGATCACCACCGTGGAGGTAATGGGTGGACCGGTGGTCGGGCGCAAACGCACCCATCTGGTTACCGGGTACGTCCACAAGCCCTATCCGCGTATTTATGCCCTGTTGGCGCGCCATGCCGGGTATGACTCCGCCCTGCTTGTTCGCGGTGTCGAAGGTGGCGTCGTACCTTCCCTACGTCAGGCTGGAAAGCTGTTCCGCTACGAGAATATGGGTGAGGAGCAGGGTTTTGATGTCGACCCTGCCGATCTGGGCATCGAACAGGACCTGCGTTCGGTCCCGTTCCCCGATGATCTCGGTGAAGTCCCGGTTGCCGATGGCTGCGTGGTGGTCAAGGACATGGAGGCCGCGGCCAAGGCTGCGGCGGAGGCCGGGCTCGAGGCCTTGGATGGAGTGCCCGGCGGAATTCGTGACGGCCTGGTGTATGCGGGGGCATCGATTCTCTGGCATCGCGGCCTGGCGGCGGATCTGCGTTCGGCAGCCGATGCGGTACGCGGCGTGCTGGATGACGGCACCGCCAAGGCACGTTTCATGGCCGCGAGGGTTTGATGGTCATGACTGAGCTGAATTGGGTTGAGGCCGCACGTGTCGGGGACATCGGTCCCGGGACCATGGCCTGCGTGGATGCAGGATCCACTCGGGTGCTGATCTGCAATGTCGATGGAACATTTCATGCGGTGGCGGAGATGTGCAGCCACGAGGATTACCCCCTGTGTATCGGCGCTTTACAGGGAGAGACAGTGAAGTGTTCATTGCATGGGAGCCGTTTCAATCTATTGAACGGTGAGCCCATGGATGAGCCCGCTGACGCGCCCATAACCGTCTATCCCGTGAAACTGGATGGCGACAGGATCCTGGTTCAGGTGTGATGGCGCGGCCCGTGCGCGTCGGCGCGTTCCGGTCTCGCACGGGTGGCTTACGCACTGACCAAGGGCCGTCGGTTAGGGAAGCTTGAGTTCGGGGGCGGCGCCCGGGATGTCTGATCAGGCGCCTCGTACCTTTACCCTACGGCGTAGTTCACCCTTTATGGGGTGTGTGCGGGTCGTCGACGGGGGCGGGATACACGCGCTTTCCGATGATGGGGTGCACTGGCGGGTCGTATGGATGAAGCCCACGGAGGCTGGGGCCCCCACGATGTCGGGATCTGGAGAGGGGGCGGAGCGTGGGAGGGATGTGGGGCAGTGGAGCTACGCCCATGGCTATCATGGGTTGCCAGCGCGGCCCAACCAGGCTGATCCCCGCGACGAGCCGCTGGTTCAGCGTTTCATCGAACGTCTTCCGGAATCTACGCGATCCCGGTTCCCGCTTGGGGACCCCCATGAGTGCTGGTGGTTCACCGCGGCGGGCGAACCACTGATCCTGCTCGCGACGGCGCGCACTGATGAGTTGAGAGGTGTCCGGTCGCTGCCGTGCCTGGACGCCTGGGCGCCCATGCCGATCGGCCAACTGGATTTCAACTGCACGGGAATGCTCGCTGATTCCACCGCCTTGCGAGAGCGATTGCGCAAGGCAGTACTCGATGCCGGAGTGGGTGGCGCATTGCGCTGGGTAGATCGTGAACAGGACGCACTTGCCCTGCCCGGGGCCAATATCGACGCACGCACTGTCGGTCCGCGGGACAGAAAACTGGTTGAGTGCTATCTCGATTTCATGGCCCCGCAACTGCTGACCCTTCCAACGCTTGCCAGGGACGAGCGGGCCCGGCTCGAGCAGGCCGCGGTCAAACGACCGATGCTCCTGGCTCGCCTGCATCGCCTCATTCCGGAATTTGTCGATCGAGCGGTGATCAATGTGGCCCTGGTGGAGGCTGCGCTACGCCGTGGGGTGTGATTGATAACCGACCGGGGTGTGCTTGGGTCAGGGGCTCGTGCGGGTCCAGCGCCCGTACTCGGCTGGCATAGCTAAGGTACGTGTGTAAAATGACGAGCTAAGCCCCGGGGATTTGGGATTTTTCCATTGAGCCCACGGTGCATACATAAGTAAAACAAGCAGTCTCGGCAGGACCAAAGAGACACATGGCGCGGCATCACAGCTTGCCCGTCATCTACCAACACCGAAATCACGGGGCACCGCAATCGATGAAGAGGCCGTTCTGGTATGCCGACTGGTTCGTCGCGCTGGCCATCGTCATCATCTTCCTGCTGGTGTCGAACACCACGCCACTGGCCGGGCTTGAGCGCGGGGTATACGACTGGGGTGTGCAAAGCACCGTCCGTGAACCCAGTCCTGATGTAGCCGTAATCGCGATTGATGATGACAGCATCGCGCAGCTGGGGCGTTGGCCCTGGCCCAGGGATCTCCACGCGGCATTGATCGACGTGCTCGCTGAGGCGGGTGCGAAGGTGGTGGTCTACACGGTCTTCTTCACCGAGCCACAACAGGACCCGGGGCTGGTGGTGATCCGGCAGTTGTCTGACGCTTTGGCGCAAAGCCAGCTCGCCGCGCTGGCGGCTCCGGATACCCGGGCGGCCGTCGCTGCTATCACCAATCAACTCAGCAGTGAGGTCGACGCCCTCCAGGGGTATGCCTACGGACAGGCACAGGTTCTGGCCGAACCGCAGGGCGAAGAAGCCATCGCACAGGCCATGACCGAGGTGCCTCTGGTTGATCTCACCGGGCTCGAACAGCTCGGTGCCTTGCTGACCGATGTTCTGCCGGCCGAAGCGCAACAACTGACCGAGGCGCTACAGACAGCCCAGGTGCAGTTGGATACCGATGCGACCCTCGGTGGTTCGATCGCGGCCAACGGCCGGGTGATCCTGCCCCAGTTTTTCGACCTGACGCCGCCCAAGGGGGCACCCGATGCCGAGTTGCCGGAATGGGTGCGCGCCTACGCTGTTCCCCAGGAGTCGGTCGCCAATGTGATTGCCGCCAGCGAAAGCGGCGCATTGCCCATCCAAGCATCCCTCGCCATTGTTCCCATCGATACGATCGGCCTTCCGGCATTCGGTCTGGGGCACCTGAATTCCGATCCCGATGTCGATGGGGCGGTGCGTTACGAGCCCCTGATCGTGGATTACTACGGCGATTACTACCCGTCGGTGTCCCTCATGGCCGCTGCGCGCAGCCTGAACCTGGGTATGAAGGATATCCGGATCAACATGGGCGAGTCCCTGCAACTGGGTCGGCTGTCCATCCGCACTGACCCCTTCATGCGGATGAACACCTTCTTCTACACCACCGACGGTGAGCGGCCCGCGTTCAGCGTGGATTCATTCGCGGCGGTGATGAGCGGTCAGGTGAAGGCCGAGAAGTTCAAGAACAAGGTTGTTGTTGTCGGTGCCACCGCCACCGGTATCGGTACCACCCAGGTCACGCCCATATCGCCCAACATGGCCCCCGCGTTGACCGTTGCGCATACGGTGTCGAGCATCCTGCAGGAAGATTTCTTCATCGAGCCGGCATGGAGCGTCTGGGCGATGCTGGGCGGCTACGTGGTGGTTGCTCTCTACCTGATTCTGCTCCTGCCCCGCCTGCGGGCCGGAGTGGCCGTGGTGATCACCGCGCTGCTGGTGATCGGAGCCATGGGGGCCCTGTTCTACCTGATGACCGTGGAACTCTCCTGGGTACGGCTCACTTTGCCGGTGACCCTGCTGGTGGTCGGGCACGTGCTTATGACCACCAAGCGCTACCTTGTCACCGAACAAAGCAAGCTCAAGACCGAGGCTGAGTCCGCGGAGAGCAACAAGATGCTGGCGCTGCAGTTCCAGGGCCAGGGGCAGTTGGATCTTGCCTTCGAGAAATTCCAGCGCATTCCCATGAACGAGAACATCATGGGCCTGTTGTACAACCTGGCCATCGATTACGAGTCCAAGCGTAAGCCTGCCAAGGCCCGCTTGGTCTACGAGTACATGGCCGAGCACGATGCTGGCTTCAAGGACATCAAGGACCGCCTCGAAAGGGCACGCAACATGGAGCAGACCGTCATCATGGGTGGTGGCAGTCGTGGCGGTAGCGCCGCGGGTACGCTGATTCTCGATGGCGGCAGCGCGAAACCCACCCTCGGTCGTTACGATGTGGAAAAGGAACTCGGCAAGGGCGCGATGGGCGTGGTCTACCTTGGCCGTGATCCGAAGATCAACCGTGAAGTCGCAATCAAGACCATGGCCCTGGCGGACGAATTCGAGGGGGCCGAACTGGAGGAGGCCAAGTCACGCTTCTTCCGCGAGGCCGAGAGCGCCGGCCGCCTGACTCACCCGAATATCGTCACCATCTACGATGCCGGTGAAGAGCACGACCTTGCCTACATCGCCATGGAGTTCCTGCGCGGCAAGGAGATGACGGAGTTCACCCAGCCCGACAATCTTCTCGATCTGAATATCGTTCTCGAGCTCATCGCCAAGACGGCTGATGCCCTCGATTACGCCCACGGAAACAACGTCATTCACCGCGATATCAAACCGGCCAACATCATGTATGGCCCCGCCGAGGCCGAGGTGAAGATCACGGACTTCGGTATTGCGCGTATTTCCGATGCCAGCCGCACCAAAACCGGTATGGTGTTGGGGACGCCGTCCTACATGTCACCCGAGCAGCTGGCGGGTAAGAAGGTGGATGGCCGGTCTGACCTGTTCTCCCTGGGGGTGATGATGTACCAGTTGTTGACCGGAGAACTGCCGTTCACCGGTGATTCCCTGGCCACGCTCATGTACCGCATCGCCAACGAGAATCACCCCGATATCCTCGAGAAGCGGCCTGACCTGCCTGCCTGCGTGCGCGATGTGGTCAACAAGGCCATGGAGAAAGACCTCGATGCCCGCTACGCGCGTGGCTCGGAGTTCGCGGCCGACGCGCGCGCCTGTCTGGCCAGCTTGCAGGGAGGGGCGTGAGATGGTCCCGAAGTTACGCGGAGCGATTCAGGTCGCGGGTAAGTCCCATACCGGACAGGTCCGCGACCACAATGAGGATTTCATCGACTGGGATGTGGACCTCGGACTTATCGTCCTTGCAGATGGCATGGGCGGAGCCAAGGCGGGCGAGGTGGCCAGTGAGCTCGCGGTAAAGACCACCATGGATCACATGCGCGCGGGTATCGACGAAACCGGTTCCCTTGAGAACGTTGCGGAGGGCGGTAGCTACACCGCGGCGGGCGAATTGCTCCAGACCGCGTTGGCAACGGCCAACACGACGGTCTTCAACGTGTCCCAAAGCCAGCCCCAGTACAGTGGGATGGGGACGACGGGTGTGGCCGTGCTGTTCCATGACAATTCACTCTCCATCGCCTACGTCGGTGATTCACGCCTGTATCGGTTCCGCGAGGGCGAGCTCGGTCAGATGACTGAGGATCACACCATGATCAACGAGTTGGTCAAGCGTGGCTTCTACACACCTGAGCAGGCGCGGACTGCCGTGAACAAAAATGTCCTCACGCGCGCTATCGGGGTGGGTGATGCGGTGGAGATCGACGTCTTCGAAGAGCCTGCATCGGCGGAAGACATTTATCTTTTCTGCTCTGATGGACTCAGTGATATGGTCGAAGACGAGCAGATTGCCTCGATCCTTAGGGATGCTGACGGCAATATCGACGCTGGCGTGGAAGCTCTGGTGCAAGCAGCCAACGACAACGGTGGCGTCGACAACGTGTCAGTCATTTTGGTTAAGGTTATCAAGCCGTACCCAGCCAAGCGTGGCTGGCGTCAGCGACTTGTGGACTGGATCTTCTGAGCGGAGCCTGCCAGATGGCAAAGTTGGTCTTAATGCGTGATAACCAGCCTGTTCAGGAGATTCCCCTGGACAAGCAGGACATGACCATTGGTCGAAGCCCGGACAATGAGATTCCGGTCGACGATCAGGCTGCGTCGCGGCGTCATGTGCGCATCATCACGATCCTCAACGACTCCTTTCTTGAGGATCTCAACAGCACCAATGGCACGTACGTCAATGGCAAGTTGACTAAGAAAAGCGCGCTCAGTGACGGTGACCTGGTGCTGGTCGGTCGACATCAGTTCAAGTACGTATCCGATGCACCGGGTGGTGACGACGACGACGACATGAACAAGACCCAGGTGATCGCCCCGGGCACCATGGGCGCAGCACCGCGCCCACCGGCCCATGAGCCGAATCACAGTGACACCACCGGCGGTATGGTGGTCGATGAGGGCTCGGACGAGGCCGCCAGGGTTGCCGCTGTTGAGGGCTATGGCGGTATGGATGAGCCGGAATCGATCCCAACCACTGCCCGGCTCGAAGTTATGAACGGGACCCATGCGGGCAAGTCGCTCAATCTCGACAAGGCCATGACCAATATCGGTCGCGCGGGTCAGCAGGTCGCGGCAATCAGCCGCAGGCCGAACGGCTTCTTCCTGATTCATGTGGAAACCGCCAGTGGTGGCGTGGTGCCTCAGGTCAATGGACAGCCGCTGCCTACCAACGGGCAGCAGTTGTTCCCGGAGGATGTCGTCGAGATCGGCGGTATCCGCATGCAGTTCTTCTACGTCTGATCGCCATCCACGCCGGGGGCAGTCTCGAAGGGGGAGTCGGCCCGCTCCAGTGCGATTGATAGACCTTCTCAAGCTGACTTACCCCGCATTCGGTGTCGCGTCTTATCGGGTGTGAGTCGGCGTTTCCGAAGTCCACGTTGGGCGTATTTCGACGTCTTTGTTGCGCTGGATCATTGTGGTTATACTCCGGCGTCATTTCGCCTGTGGTGGTTAAGGAAATCACCCGCGGGCAGGTAGCGGGCTGAGGCTGTTCCGGCCAGGGGAAGCCCGCGCCAAAGGCTTGACGATCCACACTTGAGAGAGAGAAAAATGATCAAGCGACGCTACGTCAGCGTTATCGCTGCGGGCTTGGCACTTGCTATGGGTGCGCCAGTCCACGCCGCAGGTGACAAAGCTGCCGGTAAGGTGAAATTCGACACCTGTACCGGCTGCCATTCCATTCCCGGTTACTACAACGTCTATCCCAGCTATCGCGTGCCGCGCATCGCCGGCCAGAACGAGGCTTACATCGTCGAAGCCCTGAAGGGCTACAAGAACGGCAGTCGCCCCCACAAGACCATGCAGTCGCAGGCCGCAAGCCTTTCCGATCAGGATATGGCGGACATTGCGACCTACGTTTCCAGCTTGGGTAAATGAAGGCGGCCGTTCGGTACGCAACAGACGGGACTACGACATGAAATCAGTTTTTATTGCTTTGGCTGCCGCTTCCATGGTGTTTACAGGCTTTGCCCACGCCGGGGGTGACGCCGAGGCCGGAAAGGCGAAATCCGCAACATGCGCGGGCTGCCACGGCCCCACTGGGGTGGCGGTGGTTCCGATGTACCCCACGCTTGCGGGACAGTGGGAGGACTACCTGTACGAGGCGCTCACCCAGTACAAAGCGGGTTCCCGCACCAATCCGATCATGGCCGGTATGGTTGCTCCGCTGACCGATGAGGACATGCGTAACCTGGCGGCCTTCTACGCCGCCCAGGATTCGAGCCTCACCGTGACGCCGCACCAGTAGACCGAATCGACCAAACCTTCCTCGAAACCTGCCTTCAGGCGGGAGCGGAACCAAAAAAGCGGCCCCTCGGGCCGCTTTTTTGGTTCCGCCCATGCGGACGGGTCTAATCGGAGGCGGTGTCTATACTTGTCCGTACGCGCCCGGCGCTATCACACACTTCATAAAGTCGGGGCGACGACGAGGAGGGTGAAACCATGCGTAGGCGTTTGTATTTCATGCTGCCGGATGTGAAGGCAGCCGGGGTGGTGGTTGGCGAACTGTTGCTGGCCCGTGTGGATGAGTCCCACATACACGTGTTGGCCCGGGAGGGTACGGACCTCGGGGAACTGCCCGAAGCCAACCTTCTTCAGAAAAGCGACTTCGTCCATGCCGTGGAGCAGGGGCTTGCCCTTGGCGGCGCAACGGGTGTTGTGGCCGGACTCGGTGCCCTGGCGATCCCAGGCATTGTCCTGGGTGGCGGCGCGATTTTGGGCATAGCCCTGGCCGGGGCGGGAGTGGGTGCCTGGGTCTCAGGGATGATCGGTGTCGATGTGCCCAACAGCCGGTTGGCTGAATTCGAGGACCGAATCAACGATGGTGGCGTGTTGATGATGATTGACGTGCCCAAGGATCGGGTCGATGAACTCTCTGAAATGGTTCGATCCCATCACCCCGAAGCGGACATTCGTGGCGTGGAACCGAGTATTCCTGAGTTCCCGTGATGATTGTGGGTGTGTCACCCATGCGGCCGCGATGGAATCGCCCGCTCAGACGGAGCCGACTCAGATGCCGGCCAAGCTCATGACGACGTTGACCACCACGATGACCAGACCGATGAACAACACCGTCGCGAGAATGCCCAGAATCACGAACTGATAGGCCTTGCCGTGCTTGAAGTCCCGTTCGCGGTTGCGACTGTTCTGCACCCCGAAGAAGGCGGAGAAGACACTGCCCAGCAGTTGGAACAGGGTGGGTGGGGAGGGGTCGTTGGGCATTGGGCTTTGATCGTTCTTGGGTGGGCTCGCAGTATATCAATCGGGTCCTATGGCCCAATTGGCGCCCGGCGTCTTCTGGTTGATGGAACCGCCTCGCGCTAAGCTCGCGCGTCCAGTCACCACCCAGCGTCGTTTTTTCTCTTATGTCCGGTTCCTGGCGTTTTCCGTTGATCGTTGCCCTGGTGAGTGGATTGGGTGGTTTCGTTTTGCAAATGACCCTGTCGGGCGGGGACGGGGCTACGCCGTCGTCGGCCACGGCGGTTGCTGAGGCGAATGAAGTGATTGGAGAGCGCCGCCCCGAAATCGCTTTGCCGGATACGAAAGGTGATGCGCGGACACTGAGTGAATGGGAGGGTCGCGTTCTGGTGGTGAATTTCTGGGCGACATGGTGTCCGCCCTGTCGGGATGAGATGCCGGATCTGGTCACGGCCCATCGCCGCTATGCCGATCAAGGGGTAACGGTCATCGGTGTGGCATTCGACGAACCCGCCAAGGTGACGGCCTTCATGGCCGAATTCGGGGTCGATTTCCCGGTGTTGGTCGAGCCAGGTCCCGGACATGCCTTGAGTGCCGCTTACGGCAATCCCAAGGGCTTGCTGCCGTACACCGTCGTGGTCGACAGGCGGGGAGTTGTGCGAAAAGCCCATCGTGGACGAGTCGATGGGCAAACCCTGGATGCCTACCTGGCGGACCTGTTGTGATGGGGTCTGGAAGGTCATTACCGGGGGATGGCCCAGGGCGCAGGAGCACGCTCAGCTGAGCTGCTGATCATCTGGCTTTCCACCGCGAATGGATGCCACACTCTTTAGGCCGCGACGAAAGACGCGTGGCGCGATCGGTACGCAGTACGGAATAGAACCGCGGGGCCGTTCGTCTTAGCTCGGGTTGCCGGGGAAGTCCGGCCCGATGCAGTCAATTTCATGAGAACGCATCGTCAATCGATAGCAATGAGAGGAGAGACATGATGAAAACCGTGAACCGGTTGTTGGGCGTCAGTGCGCTCGCAACGGTCCTGGGGGCGGGTGTATTTGCGATTCCCGCCGTCAGTGTCGCCGCCGATGCCAAGGCGCTCGAAGAAGGTAAAGCGCTGGCATTCGACCGCAAGAAGGGCAACTGCTTGGCCTGTCACATGATTGCTGGTGGGGTCAGCCCCGGCAACATCGGGCCGCCGCTGATCGCCATGAAAGCGCGGTTCCCCGATCCGAAAGTGGTCCATGACCGGATCTATGACCCTCAGAAGTTCAATCCGGAAACGACCATGCCTCCCTTCGGCAAGCATGGTGCTCTGAGCGAAGACGAGATCAATAAGATCGTCGATTTCGTCATGACCCTGTGAATCGGACCGAGGAGCAACAGACCATGAAAACGATTATTGCCCTGAGCACGGCACTGGCCGTGATGAGCGGTGTCTCCACCGCGGTGCACGCTTCTCCGGAGGAGGACCTGAAAGTCTTCCAGGGATTCTTCGCCAAGAAGTTTCCCCAAGTGAAGGATAAGGCTGAGTTCGCCAACGGCGTGTACTCCATCGACCCGGTTTCCCGCGAGACCTGGGAAGCCATTGAGGAGTTTCCTCCCTATGAGCCCATGATCGAAGAAGGCGAGACCATGTGGAACACCGCTTTCGCCAACGGTAAGGGCTATGCCGACTGTTTCGCGGACGGTCCCGCCCAACGAAAGAACTACCCGTACTGGGACGGCGAGCGGAAGATGGTGGTGACCCTGCCTCTGGCTATCAATGAATGCCGCGAGGCCAATGGTGAGAAGCCCCTCAAGTACAGCAAGGGCGCGATCGCTTCCCTGCTGGCCTACATGGCTTATGAATCCCGTGATCAGGTCACGGATGTGACGATTCCTGATGCGGATGCCGAGGCGGCCTACGCGGCGGGCAAGCAGTTCTACTACGCCAAGCGGGGCCAGCTGAACTTCTCCTGCGCCAACTGCCACGTTCAGAATGCCGGTATGGCACTGCGTACGGATATCCTCAGTCCCGCGTTGGGTCACTCCACCGGGTGGCCCGTGTATCGGGCGAAATGGGGCAACCTCGGGACGCTGCATCGTCGATTCGGTGGCTGTAACAAGCAGGTACGCGCCAAGGCGTTCAAAGCCCAGGGGCCGGAGTACCGCAACCTCGAGTACTTCCTCACCTATATGAGTAACGGCTTGCCCTACAACGGCCCAAGCTCGCGCAAGTGATCGACCGTCATATTCCATAGGAGACAGACACATGTCCGTTAAAAAGATTGTGGCGGCGCTGACCCTGGCCGCGGGTTTCAGCTTGGCCTCGGGTATCGCCCAGGCCACCGACAAAGCAGCGGCCGATGCCGCGTGCAAGGCCGCGGATGAGTCACGCGCGAAGGCCGCCAGTGTCGGTGGCGAGTGGCGCGACACCGGTAAGCTCATCAAGGAAGGGGCAGAAGCAGCCAAAGGCGGAGATTTCGCCAAGGCCGTCAAGCTGTGTGATAAGGCCGCCCTGCAAGGCCAACGCGGGTACGAGCAGGCCATGTCGCAGAAGGATATCGGCACACCCGCTTATATGAAGTAAGCGTCAAGCCGGGTTCGGGGTTCATGCTCCGGGTCCGGTTACCGAAGGCCAGCCGACAGTCGTCGCGCTGGCCTTTTTTGTTTTTGTCGCAGTGGGGTGCCTTATCCGCAGCGTTAAGGTGTCTCCCGATGC
This sequence comes from Gammaproteobacteria bacterium, assembly GCA_049604295.1. Lineage (GTDB taxonomy): Bacteria > Pseudomonadota > Gammaproteobacteria > JACKNK01 > JACKNK01 > JBMYTL01. Next base: position 85,057 of record JBMYTL010000004.1, on the reverse strand, counting down.
TCCGGTTAGAAATAACTTATCGACCCGCTCAGGAAATTTGGGCGCCGAATCCCGGAACCCGAAAACCCCAATGTTTTCAGTTGGCTAGATGTGGGCAAGCAGCATTTCCTTGAGCTAGGTCATTTGTTGCTAATTCCTCATTGGGTGGGTAGCATGACCGCCGCTCAAGAGCCTTCGATGGCCAGCATTGCGTAACAGGGGGGAGAGACATGGTTGCCGAAAATTCGACCGGTTCCCCCAAGACAGATCGGTTCATCCTGAGACCCAACAGGTCCATGGATTGGCGGGGAAACCTCATTTTCCTGGGCGGTCTGTTCGCAATCACCATGACCGTCGGCTCCGGGCTCGCCATCATGGGTTTCTGGCCAGTGCTCCCCTTGGCGGGAATCGAGCTCACCCTGGTTGCCATTGCCCTGTACCACACGGGGCTGTCAGCGAGTCGGTGTGAGGTCATCAGCATTGGCTCCGACACGGTCAAGGTCGAGAAAGGTCGGCATGAGCCGGCCACCACGGTGGAGTTCCAGCGCTTCTGGGCGCGAGTACAGCTCAGCCAGCCGAGGCAGCGCCTGCATCCGAGCAGGCTGCTGCTCCGGTCTCACGGTAGGACCGTTGAGGTGGGATCTTTCCTGACCGAGGATGAGCGCGAAGGACTGGCCAGGAATCTTGCAGCCCGGCTTGGATGGGCGGGGTTGTAGAGGGGGCAGGGGAGTCGACGTAGGATCGCGCCGACTCTTTCGCGCCCCCGATGAATTTCACGACAATCAGAGAGAGAGCTGCATGTTTTCCATGCGTATTCCGCGGGCGCTCTGGCGCCTGCTCGCCATTGCTGTCGGCCTGGGTGTTTCGCCGACGTTTGCCTCCTACGGTGAATTGAACATGCCTGTGGGTGTGACGGAGACCAGTAGCTCCGTTTACGACCTGCACATGATCATTCTCTGGATCTGCGTCATCATCGGTATCGTGGTCTTCGGTGCGATGGCCTATTCGATGTATGCCCATCGCAAATCAAAGGGCGTCACTCCCGCTACCTTCCACGAAAGCACCACGCTGGAAATCATCTGGACGGTGATCCCCTTCGCCATCCTCGTGGTCATGGCGATTCCAGCAACCACCACCCTGGTCGACATGTACGACACTTCGGATGCCGAGGTGACGGTGAAGGTGACCGGGTACCAGTGGAAGTGGGAGTACGAATATGTTGAAGACGGTGTGCGCTTCTTCAGCACCCTTTCAGCCGACAGCAACGTGGCGCGTCAGCTTGGGTCGGGCGTTGACCCGACCACCGTCGACAACTACCTGCTCGACGTGGACAAGCCCCTCGTCATCCCCGCTGGAAAGAAGGTGCGGTTTCTCCTGACTGCGAGTGATGTGATCCACGCCTGGTGGGTGCCTGAGTTCGGTTGGAAGAAAGACGCGATTCCCGGGTTCATCAACGAAGCATGGACAAAGGTGGACAAGCCCGGCACCTATCGCGGTGTATGCGCTGAGCTGTGTGGCCGCGATCACGGCTTCATGCCTATCGTGGTCGAAGTGAAGCCTGAGGCTGAGTACAAGCAGTGGCTCGCCAGCGCCAAGTCTGAAAACACGGTCGCCAGCGCCCGCTGAGGCGCCGCGCCAGATACCGAAATCACAACGCGTTCCCTCGCGGACCGGAAAACACAGAAAACCCTGGAGGTTGCCCGCACATGTCTGACACGGCGACACATCACGACGATCACGGCCCGGCTCCGGGCATCATGCGGTGGCTCACCACCACCAACCACAAGGACCTCGGTACCCTTTACCTGGTCTTCGCCCTGATCATGTTCTTCATCGGCGGCGCCATGGCGCTGGTGATCCGCGCCGAGCTGTTCCAGCCCGGCCTGCAGGTTGTGAATCCCGAATTCTTCAACCAGATGACCACGGTCCATGCCTTGGTGATGATCTTCGGTGTGGTCATGCCGGCATTTACCGGGCTTGCCAACTGGATGCTTCCGATCATGATCGGCGCCCCGGACATGGCACTGCCGCGTATCAATAACTGGGGCTTCTGGATCCTGCCCGTGGCGTTCGCGCTGCTGCTGTCCACCCTGTTCATGGAGGGTGGAGGCCCGGCCGGTGGTTGGACCCTTTACCCGCCCCTGGTATTGCAGGGCGGCGATGGCTTCCCGTTCGTGATCTTCGCCATTCACATGATGGGTATGTCGTCCATCATGGGCGCGATCAACGTGGTTGCCACCATTCTGAATCTGCGCGCCCCGGGCATGACGTTCATGAAGATGCCCCTGTTCGTATGGACCTGGCTCATCACCGCGTATCTGCTTATTGCCACCATGCCCGTGCTGGCAGGTGCGGTGACCATGCTGCTGACGGACAAGTTCTTCGGTACCGCCTTCTTCACCGCCGCCGGTGGTGGTGACCCGGTCATGTTCCAGCATATTTTCTGGTTCTTCGGTCACCCCGAGGTGTACATCCTGATTCTGCCGTCCTTCGGAGTGATCTCCGCCATCGTGCCGACCTTCGCGCGCAAGCCCCTGTTCGGTTACAGCTCCATGGTGTACGCCACCGCATCCATTGCCTTCCTGTCGTTCATCGTGTGGGCGCACCACATGTTCACCGTCGGGATCCCGCTGGCCGGTGAGCTGTTCTTCATGTACGCCACCATGCTGATCGCCGTGCCCACGGGGGTGAAAGTCTTCAACTGGGTGTCCACCATGTGGAAGGGTGCCATGACCTTCGAGACCCCGATGCTGTTCGCGGTCGGGTTCATCATCATGTTCACCATTGGCGGTTTCTCCGGCCTGATGCTTGCGATCGCTCCGGCGGACTTCCAGTACCACGACACCTACTTCGTGGTGGCCCACTTCCACTACGTGCTGGTCTCCGGTGCGATCTTCGCGATCATCGCTTCCGCCTACTACTGGCTGCCCAAGTGGACGGGCCACATGTACAACGAGACCCTCGGGAAATGGCATTTCTGGCTGTCCACCATTTCCGTGAACGTGCTGTTCTTCCCCCAGCATTTCCTGGGCCTGGCCGGCATGCAGCGCCGCGTGCCTGATTACGCGGTGCAGTTCGCGGACTGGAACGCGGTGTCCTCCATCGGCGCCTTCGTGTTCGGCTTCTCCCAGTTGTTGTTCGTGTACATCGTTATCCAGACCGTTCGCGGCGGCCAGAAGGCCACTGACGAGGTCTGGGAAGGTGCCGAGGGCCTGGAGTGGACCTTGTCCTCGCCGCCCCCCTACCACACCTTCACCGTTCCCCCGCAGGTGAAGTAAGCCATACGGCAACAACCGGCTCCTCTGGGAGCCGGTTGTTGTTCAGCTCAACACGGTTATGCAAGACGAAGACACATTGGCCCGAAGCCGCAAAGGTGCGGTACGCACGGCGATCGTGCTCGCATTTGTCGCGATCGCCATTTTCGTAGCTTTCATCTGGACTACCGCGCAACAGCAATGAGTCAACAGAACACAGTCGCCAAGGCCAATCGACGTTCCGCCTTCACCATGGTGGTTGTCGTTGTTGCCATGTTCGGTTTCGGCTACCTCCTGGTACCGATCTACAACGTGGTCTGTGACGTGTTCGGCCTCAATGGCAAGACCAGCAATACCGTTGCTGAAGCACCGCTGGTGATTGATGAGAGCCGCACCGTGAAGGTCATGTTCACCACGACACTGAACGGTTACATGCCCTGGGAATTCGCACCCGAGGTCAAGCACATCATGGTGCACCCGGGGGAAATGACCACCGTCCAGTTCCATGTGCGCAACAAGACACCTCACGACATGGTGGGGCAGGCCGTTCCCTCCGTGGCACCCGCCAAGGCCGCGGATCACTTCCGCAAGACCGAATGTTTCTGCTTTACCCAGCAGCCGCTCAAGGCCGAGGAGAACAAAGACATGGCGCTGCGGTTCTACATCGATCCGGCCCTGCCGAAAGATGTGCATACCGTGACCCTGTCCTACACGTTCTTCGACAACACCCAGCAAGCGGCACTGAGTCCGGGACTATAAGCCCGGAGTTACAGTAACGCGCGACGTGGAATCGCCCTGCCGGGAGTGCGGGGCAGGTTCGACGAAGCCAATAAACATCAACAGGTTTTTTGAGAGAGGAAACCCAAATGGCGCATACGTCATCCGATGAAATCTATTACGTACCCCACGGCAGTATCTGGCCGATCGTGGGTACGGTGGCCCTCGGGCTGTTGCTTGGGGGGTTTGCGGCGTCTCTGGGCGACACCACCCTGGGGCCGTATTCCATGGCTGCGGGTGGCGCGCTACTCGTCGTCATGTTGTTCGGTTGGTTTGGCGACGTCATTCGCGAAAGTGAGGGTGGGCACTACAACGACCAGGTTGACCGGACTTTCCGCTGGGGGATGAGCTGGTTCATCTTCTCGGAGGTGATGTTCTTCGCCGCATTCTTCGGTGCGCTTTTCTACGGACGGGTTCTGTCCCTGGAATGGCTTGGTGGTTCCGGTGCCGGCTTCATCACCAACCAGGTCCTGTGGCCTGGATTTGAGGCGATCTGGCCGAGCAACGGCCCTGCCGAGATGGGCGGTGAGTTCAAGGTGATGGGGCCCTGGGGGCTGCCTGCGATCAACACATTGATCCTGCTCACCTCCGGGGGCACCGTCACTTATGCGCACCACGCGTTGAAGGCCGGTAATCGCGGCGGACTGATCATCGGTCTGTTGTTGACCGTTGCGCTGGGTTTCATCTTTGTCGGTCTGCAGGCCTTGGAATACATCCACGCCTATGAGGATCTGAACCTGACCCTCGAGTCCGGTCTGTACGGCTCCACCTTCTTCATGCTCACGGGCTTCCACGGCCTGCACGTCACACTGGGTGCGATCATCCTCACCGTTGTGCTGTTCAGGTCGATGAAGGGGCATTTCACGCCGGAACGTCATTTCGCGTTCGAAGCCGCCGCCTGGTACTGGCACTTCGTGGACGTGGTCTGGCTCGGCCTGTTCATCTTCGTGTATTGGCTCTGAGCCAAGACCGGACGAAAAAAGGCGCCGGCTCGCAGTCGGCGCCTTTTTTTTGTCCCGCTTCACACGATGCGGGTGGCGGTGCTACCCGCGAATACTCAATCTGAACCGCCCATCAGTTCGCCGCGGGAGGTAGAACGCCATGGGGTTGGATCCAGCCCATGTAACTCGCCAGGAGCAGGAACAGAAACAAGCTGATGGAAAGGCCGATGCGCCAGGTCAGGGCGCGCACCGTGCGATTGGAATCGCTCCGGTCCTTAACAAGAAAAAAGGCCGCGCTGGCCAGGCTGCCGATAATGACAAGCAGCACGATGACGACGAAGATTTTGATGAACACTCGATATACCTCGGATTGCGACCGACAGTTTAGCGCACGGCTGCTTCAGGCCCGTACCGTCCCGCGCTGGGAAATACTCCGCCGCATGGGTAACGCGGGGGCGTGTCATTGATCCGCCTGGGCGCGCATGTATTCCGGTTTCCGGGGCTGTGGCCCAATCTGCTGACCGCTGCTTTGCTCTCGCTTCTGATGGGGCTGGGGTTCTGGCAACTTGATCGCGCAGGTCAGAAAGATTCGCTGGCACGTGACTTCGCTGCTGCCCCGGGGCAGAGGAATTTTGATTCCATAGTGTCTGGCGCTTCCTATACCCGGTTCCAGCGGGCCGTTGCGGTTGGACAGTTCGTGGATGAGCCCGCTTTTCTTCTGGACAACCGGGCCTGGAAGGGGCGGCCGGGTTACCAGGTGCTGGTCCCCTTCAGGTTGCGCCAGGGGCAGGGGCTTGTGCTGGTCAACCTGGGTTGGGTTCCCATGGGGCGGACCCGGCAGGATCTGCCCGAGCTCGCGTGGCCCGCCGGGGTGCGGGACATCGATGTGCTGGTGACTCCTCCTCCGGAGAAGGTAATCCGGTTGGGTCCAGATGATCCTCCTGTATCATCGCGCGCCCGGGTCATTCAGGCGATCGAGCCGAAATTGCTTGCGACTTATCTGAATGAGTCCCTGCTTCCCTACGTCCTGCTTCTCGAGGAGTCCGAGGACTTCGGCTACGAGCGGGCCTGGAAGCCTTATCACGGAATCACCTCGGATAAACACAGGGGCTACGCCTTCCAGTGGTTTTCCCTGGCCGTGACACTCCTGATTCTTTACGTGATGGTCAACACACGGCGCATCGAGCAGGATGCGCCCGCGGATGAGTCCGAAGAGCAGTAATGAGCGAAGAACTTGATCCCAAACTGGTACGCAAGAGTCGTCAGAACCTGGTCATTCTGTGGATCATCTTCCTGATCCCCCCGGTGGGGGCGTGGCTGATGTATCACTACGGGGGCGACCTGGTACCGCGTGCCACCGTCAACAAGGGGGAGCTGTACAGCCCGGCGCGCCATCTGGAGCTTCCTCCTATGTTGGATGAGAACGGGAAACCCGTTCCCGCCGACCATTTCGCGCACCTGTGGACCCTTACCTACGTCGGCACTTCCCGGTGTGATGACGCCTGCCAGGCCCAGTTGGTCATCATGAGGCAGGTGCGTACCGCCCAGAATCAGCACATGGGCCGCGTCGGTGCGCTGTACCTGTCCGTCGACGGAGAGGCACCAGCGGACTTCGACAAGTGGCGCGAATCATTCAGTGCGTTGCGCCTGGGGCGCACCGAACAGCGGGCGGTGGTGCTGGATCAATTTCGTGTCAAGGGTGAGGACGACGCCCAGGTGATGGGCCGGATTCATGTGGTTGATCCTCTGGGCAATCTCATGATGCGCTATCGGATCGATCAGGATCCCAGTGACATCCGCATAGATATCAAAAAGCTGCTCAAGGTCTCGGCGGTCCGCTGATTCACGGGGATGAACCTTATGAGATCCACCTCGCTTTACCATCGCCTGGCGCTGTTCACGGTGATCGTCACCCTTGTCGTGGTTGTGTTGGGGGCCTACGTGCGGCTCTCGGACGCCGGTCTGGGGTGTCCGGATTGGCCCGGGTGTTACGGGCATGTCGGGGTGCCTGATGAGCATCACGAAATTCATGCCGCCAACGAGGCCTTCCCGGAGCGACCGGTAGAGGCCCACAAGGCGTGGAAGGAAATGATCCACCGTTATGTCGCGTCCAGCCTGGGCGTGTTGATCCTGATACTCGCCGTCATGGCCTGGATGCGGCGAGGATTGGGTGAGGAAAACCACGGCCTCATGACATTCGCCGTGGTGCTCGTGATATTTCAGGGGTTGCTGGGCATGTGGACGGTGACCCTGTTGGTCAAACCGGCGATCGTGACCGCCCACCTCCTTGGTGGCTTGCTTACTCTGAGCGTGATGTGGCTGCTGGTCTTGCGACAGCGGCGCTGGTTCCGCGACTCGGTGCATATGTTTCGTCCCCTCAGAACACTTGGGACCTTGGGGTTGGGAATACTTATCGTGCAGATCCTGCTAGGCGGGTGGACCAGCACCAACTATGCGGCGCTCGCGTGCACCGATTTCCCGACCTGTCACGGCAGTTGGGTGCCGGACATGGACATGGCCGAGGGGTTCACACTGTGGCGCGGCCTGGGTATCGATTACGAATTCGGCGTCCTGGACGCACCGGCGCGCGTCGCGGTGCATTTCGTTCACCGTATCGGTGCCCTGGTTACGTTCCTCTATCTGGGGGCATTGGCGGTCGTCATGCTGCGCTCCAAGGGGGCACTGGTGCGTCGCCTGGGTACGATCATCGGGGTGTTGTTACTGACGCAGGTCGGTCTGGGTATCGCCAATGTCCTGATGTCATTGCCGCTGCCTGTTGCTGTCGCCCACAACGGTGTGGCTGCTTTACTTCTGCTGGCGCTGGTCACACTCAACCATGCCTCCCGGGAGCGTCCCTGATCATGCTGGTGCATCGATCCGCCCTGGGTAGGATGCTTGGCCGCGGGCGGGGGGATGACACCCCGTTTTCCGCATTCCTATTGATCACTGCGCGGGTGTACTCGTGACTGATTCGGTTTTCCGCTTGGGGAATTGGCGCCACTACCTCGCTCTGTGCAAGCTCAAAGTGGTGGCGCTCATCGTATTCACCGCAATCGTTGGGATGCTGCTCGCTACCTGGGAGCCGCTGCCGCCGCTTGATGCGCTGTTCTTCGGTACCGTGGGGATCGGGCTGGCTTCGATGTCCGCGGCGGCCATCAATCACCTGGTTGACCGCGCCGCCGATGCGGAGATGGCCCGCACGCAGAACAGACCTCTGCCCAGTGGCAACCTTGATGTCCCCCATGCACTGGCCTTCGCGCTGGCCCTTGGCCTGATCTCCATGGTGATCCTGGTCGTGTTCGTGAACATGATCACCGCGGTGCTGACCTTCATTTCCCTGATCGGGTACGCGGTGATCTACACCATGTACCTGAAACGCGCGACGCCACAGAACATCGTGATCGGTGGTGCGGCGGGAGCGGCGCCGCCGGTCCTGGGCTGGACCGCGGTTACCGGTGAGGTTCATCCGCACAGCCTGTTGTTGTTCCTTATCATCTTCGCTTGGACACCTCCGCATTTCTGGGCTCTCGCGATCCACAGAAAGGATGAATACGCGAAGGTGGACATCCCGATGCTGCCGGTGACCCATGGGGTCGAATACACCCGCCTGCACATTCTGTTTTATACGGTGTTGTTGTTTGCCATCACCATGTTGCCGTTCGCGACCCGCATGAGCGGTTATTTCTACTTCGCGGGTGCGATCGGACTGGGGATCGGATTCCTCTACTACGTGCTGTTGCTGCGGGCCAACAAGCGCCCGGGCATAGCCATGCAGACTTTTGGCTACTCAGTGGTCTATCTGATGGCATTGTTCGCCTTCCTTCTCGTGGACCACTATTTGCTGATCTTCGCCTGACAGGAGCTCCGCTCGGCAAAAGTGTCGATGGGGTGGCGGGCGCAACCTCAAGGCGGGACCCAGACATTGATCGCGCCTGCAATGATGTGTGTGCGGTTGCCTGAGGTGTCAGGGTGGTAAAGTCAGGGTTATTCCCATACCACCACGAACTGGAGTTCGATGCCGAGCGCGCACACCTCTTGCCATTGAGGGCCATGGCGGAGGCCACGACAAGAAACGGTGCCCCGATGCTGTGCACGCGTACGGTGATCGAAGCGACTGTCAGCATCGGTCAGCCCAACGAATAAATGAAAGAAGCCGTTCAAGAAAACACACGCTCAGGCTCGCCCTTGTCGGGCGAGTCCATGGTGATCTCCCCTCAGGAGCTCGCCCTGCTGCGTCGTGCGGCCGAGAACGGCAACGTGGAGGCGCAGTGGCAGCTGGGGCTGTTGTTCGCCAATGGTCAGGGCCTGCAATTGAACTATGTTGAGGCGGCCCACTGGATCGAGATGGCGGCCCAGCAGGGCTTTACCCGGGCCCAATCCCTGATGGGGTGGTTGCATGCAAATGGGTTGGGTGTCCGCCAGGACAGTGCCGAAGCGGGCCGCTGGTACATGCTGGCCGCCGAGCAGGGCAGCGCGAAGGATCAATACATGGTCGCAACCATGTACCGCTTCGGTCGTTACGGCGTGGAACGGGATATGGCGACCATGCTCGAGTGGTATCAAAAGGCCGCTGATCAGGGGTTTGCACCGGCCCAGTACGCCCTGGGCAAACTGTTGGTGGAGGGCAAGCATGTGGAACCGGATCTCGAAACGGCCTTGCGTTGGCTTTCCATTGCACACGCCAATGGGAGTACGCGTGCGGAACGCCTGATCTCCGAGGTCATGGGGCGCATGTCTCCGGCCGATATCGAGCATTTCCGTGGTCAGATGCTGACCCCGAACGGCCAGCGTTGAACCGGGTGAATTTCTGCAGTGCCTGCGGCAGTGACCGCGTCAGCCTCCGCGTGCCCGACGGTGACAATAGGCCGCGTGATGTCTGTGATGCCTGCGGGGTCATTCACTATTCCAACCCGAAGGTAGTCGCCGGGACCATTCCGGAGTGGCGGGGCCGCATCCTGATCTGCAAGCGGGCCATCGAGCCGCGCAGGGGCCTTTGGACACTGCCCGCCGGCTTCCTCGAGAACCACGAGAGCGTTGAGGAAGGGGCCCTGCGTGAGACCGAGGAGGAGGCCGACGCCCGTATCGACATTGATGCCCTGTTCGGTTGTTACAGCATCCCGCACATCTCCCAGATCTACATGATCTACCGGGGTGCTTTGCGCGATCTCGATTTCGGTCCCGGTCCGGAAAGTCTTGAGGTAAAGCTCGTCGAGCTCGATGAAATCCCTTGGGATGATCTTGCGTTTCCGGTCATCCGCACGGCCTTGGAGCATTACGTCGATGACCGTGCCAATGGCTCGTTCAGGCTGCACAGCGGGTCCATCAAACCCATGAAGCGGGATCAGTAAGCCGGTTCCGTTCGCAGTCGGACCCGCCTTCCACTTTCCGGCGCCCCCGCCTCACAGCGACGTATCCCTGTTTCCCCGCTATCGCGCTGACCAGGGCAGGGCATCCAGATCCACGTTGCCACCACTGATGATGATACCGACGCGTCCACGGCGCAGTTCGGGATCACTGCTGTACAGCAGGGCCGCGAGCGGAACCGCGCTGGAAGGCTCGATCACCAGTTTGCAGCGGGTCCATACCAGGCGCATGGCCGCGATGATCTGGGCCTCGGATACGCTGAGCAGGCTATCGACCCGCTCGCGGACGAGGGAGAAGTTGCGTGCGCCCGGGCCCGCGCGCAGACCATCGGCCACGGTCGGTGCATTGCTTGACGGCATGCGTTCACCTGTACGCACCGAGCGCGCCATGTCGTCGCCCAGGGCCGGTTCCACGCCGATGACCCTGGGGCTTCGGGGCAGGTCCGCAAGCTGAGCGGCGATGAGTGTGCCCGCCAGCAGCCCGCCGCCACCCACGGGCACCAGAATGGTGTCCAGAGGTTCCCGCGTCGTTTGTTCGAGCAGTTCAAGGCACGCCGTACCCTGCCCACAGATGATGCGGTCGTCATCAAAAGGTGGCACAACCTCGGCGCCCGTTTCGCCCAGTACCCGCTCCAGGGTGGCCATGCGCGCCTCCATGGTGGGCTCGCATTCGTGAACCGTGGCCCCGTACGCCCGCATGGCCGATTTCTTGTTGGCATTCGCGGTATTGGGAACGACCACATGGGCGGCCATCCCTGCTTGGGTGGCGGCCCAGGCGAGGGCCGCCCCGTGGTTTCCCGAGGAGTGCGTGGCAACTGCCGAACTGGCGCCGGTCTCGGCCAATTGACTCACCGCGTTGGTCGCGCCGCGTGCCTTGAATGACCCGGTGCGCTGCAGGTTCTCGCATTTGAGGACCACGGAGCAGCCACATGCCTCGTCCAGCAACCGGCTGGTGATCACGGGGGTTCGGTGGAGCAGGTTGCCGATGCGATCGCGGGCCTCCAGCACGCCTCGGGCGTAGTCGGTGCTCACCGTTCGCCCACCGACTCCAACAGGGTCTTGTAGATCCAGCCCACCTGGCCGTCGCCTGGCAGACCCACGCGCACCCAATTTCCTTCGGCACCGAGTCCCACCAGGGGGTCACCCTCTTTCAGGGTGGTGATCAGGGCGTGACTCTTATCGGGGCCCTTGCGCACGTTGGCCCGGGGAACCTTGATTCTGTAGCGCTGCTGAAGAAGTGCGGAGTCTTCCCTGATGAGTCGGGCCATGACCGCCATGGCCTCCGGGGTGTTCTGGGCGACCAATGTGAGGATGATCTCCATGGCGTCCTCGACCCCGTGCTCGGCGGCCTCCACCAACCATTTCAGTGCCTCACCCTTGTCTTTCTTCGTGCCATCGCCATGCAGGTACGCCATGGCGACCGCGACGACCGCATCGGAATGATTCTGGCGCGCCGCCTTTCGCCACCAGATCAGGGCCTTGGTCTCATCCTTGGCGAGGCCGTACCCGTTGGCGTACATCCAACCCAGGTTGTATTGGGCCTCGGCATTGCCCTGTCGGGCAAGGGGGTGGTAGTGGCAGTAGGCGATGGCGTAGTCGCCACGGGTCATGGCCGCGGCTGCGTCCTCGGCACTGATGCTCGGGATGGCAGGCGGTTGGGGGGAAGAGGGCGGGACACTCTGACCGGAGCTAACGGCTGCATTGGTTGCGGGACCGCGTCGGGCACTGTCCGCTGTGCCCGGGTAGCGGACGTATCCGCGCGGGTACCCCTCCGGTTGGGCCTGCGCCTGGGCTGGCGGGACAAGCAGCCACGACATCGTGGATCCGCTCAGTGCCCAGAACAGGGCCAACGCCAGCCCGTGCCTCGGGCCGATGATTCTGCGGCGGCGGGCGATTACGGGAAGGTCAGCCTGTTTGTGGTTGTCTTGCTTGGAGGCCATTGCACGTGCTTGAAGACGGCTTCCTGGGGGGGCGGAACCTTAGCACAGGCGCGCCTCTTGGCGGCGGAATGGGCGGCGGAATGGGCGGCGGAATGGGCGGCGGAATGGACGCGCCCCCGGCGGTGCGTTCAGTTGCTGTTCAGCCGCCCCGTCAGTGTGTCGGTGGCGGCGGCGGGATCCGAGGAATCGAGGGCCCAGCAATGATGGCGTTCGCTGGAGGATAGTGGTTCCAACTCCCGCGATTGTTTGTCGACCAACTCGGGGTAGGCCTCTGACGGATCGTCCCCCCGGTCCAGGCGTTCGGCGATACGCTGTTTCAGCACCTGAGTCGGGGCCTGGATATCGAGAATCCGCCAGGGCAGGTTCAGTTCGCGGGCGAGTGCCTGGAACGGAGCCCTTTGTTTCCTGGTAAGGAATGTCGCGTCAACGATTACCGATAGGCCCGACTTCAGTGCGGTCCGTGCATGCCGGGCCAGGGTCTCGTACACACGCTGCCGCGCGTCCGCAGCGTATCCGTGGGCGCCCTCGCTCAAGCTGCGACGCACCCGGTCGGAGCGGATGCGCACGGCGCCTCGCAGCAGCGTGACCTGGTGGGCGAGGGTGGATTTTCCGCAGCCGGAGAGACCGCGCGTGATGAACAGTTCGGGGCGCGTGTGACCCGGCCCGTCGAGGCCGAGGTAGCGGGCGGCGAGGTCGAGGTAGCGGGCGGCGAGGTCGAGGTAGTGAATGATTTCCGGTGTATGCCGGTCGCCGTCCCCATCCTGCTCCAGGCGCAGGCCGGTCACCTTGGCACGGACCATGGCGCGATAGGCCTGGTAGTAGCGCAACGCGGGTGTTCCCCCGTAGTCCTGCGTCTGGTCCAGATAATGGCTGATGAACGCGGCGGCCAGTCCGCGATGGTCGCGTGCCTCCAGGTCCATGGTCGTGAATGACGCATCGGACATGACATCGATCCACCTCAGGTCGGGGTTGAACTCGATGGCGTCGAAGGGCACCGCATGCTCTTTGATCCAGGCTATGTTTCCAAGGTGCAGATCGCCGTGGCACTCGCGCACGAAGCCCTGGCTCCTGCGCTGGACAAAGAACTCTTCCAGGCGCGTGTGCAGCGCCCCGGATCCCGCGCGAAGCTCCGCCAAACGGGGCTTAAGCGCGTTCAGGGAGGTCAAGCCATCGAGCACTTCGAAATTGCGCTCCACCGGGTGCCAGACCGATTCGGGGGTTCCGTAAACGGAATCCACAGCGTTCCGGTCCGCGTGCTCATGCATGCGGGCGACGGCTTCGGCCATGGCCTGGGCGTGGCTGTCGCGCAGGGCGTTCTTCTCCAGCATACGATCCAGCAACGCAGCATCATCGAAGCGGCGCATGCGGACGGCATGGGCGAGCACGGGGCCGGTTCCATCGATCCTCGGGGCTTTCCGGCTGCCGGTGACCCGCGCCACGTCGACGTAGATTTCGGGTGCGGTTCTTCCGTTGAGGCGGATTTCCTCCGCACAGAAATGTGCCCGCCTGGCGGCGGTTGAGAAGTCCAGAAAGCCGAAGTCCACGGGCTTTTTGAACTTGTAGGCGAACGCGCCGGTGAGCAGGACATGGGAAATGTGGGTTTCGATCACCCGCGTTTCACCCGTCGGGTGGGGAAAGGTATCCTCCCGATCGCGCTCGGCGCCTTCACGCAGCCGCGCCACCAGCGAGGCGAGCTCGCCCAGGTCGAGTTCGACTTCAACCCCCGGGGTCTTTTCGCCCTGGGCGACTGGTTTGCCCGTGGTCACGATCCGGTCTCCGCTGGGTGCCCGTTTCCCACGTATCATGCCCCAGTACGTCCCGCCAAACCCGGCTCCCGTTCACGTCACCGGTCATCCGTATGCGTCACCCTGAATCCCGCTTCTCCCTCCTTGCCGCACTGGTCGGCCCGACGGTTGTGCTCGGCCTGCTGCTCGTGACGACCGCGGCGCATGCGGATTGGAAGGACTGGTTGAACAAGGCGAAAGAGGCCGCGCCCGCAATCGTGGGGGATCAAACGGATTCCAAATCAGTTGGCGGTGGTCTCGCGTCCCTGACCCAGGGAGAGACGGCGAAGGCTCTCAAACAGGCGTTGGAGAAGGGCGCAGGTCGGGCGATCGAGTCCCTGGGCGCGGTGGATGGTTATCTGGGCAATGCCAAGGTCCGTATTCCACTGCCCGAGGAGATGGGAACTTTGCGCAAGGGCCTGGCGCTGGTGGGCCGCGAAAGCCTTGCCGATGATTTCGAGACGACGCTCAATCGCGCAGCCGAGAAGGCGGTGCACGAAGCCACCCCCGTTTTCAGCAAGGCGATCACGAACATGAGCTTTGAGGATGCCAAGCAGATTCTCCAGGGTGGCGATACCGCGGCCACCGACTATCTGCGGCGCACGACCCACTCGGACCTCAGCACCCGCATGCGGCCATTGGTCGAGGAGGCGACCGATGCCGTCGATCTGACCTCGTACTACAAGCGTTTCGCCAGCGCTGCCCGGGATCAGGCCAGTCGCTTTGGTGGTCTGGGCTCGCTCCTGGGTAAAGGTGAAACCCAGGCCGAGGATCTCGACGGCTATGTCACGCAGAGGGCACTGGATGGCCTGTACACCATGATGGCCGCGGAAGAGAAGAAGATCCGTGACAACCCGGCCCAATGGACCACCGACAACCTCAAGAAGGTGTTCGGAAGCCTGACCCGCTGAATCTCCGTGCCGACCCGTCGCCCATCGCGTAACCCGACACGGCGTGGCCAGGGCAGGAGTAAGGCCAAGTCCGCCGCAGGTACCACCGCAAAGTCGTCTTCTTCCGCCAAGCCCAAGGGGCGCGGCGGCAAGGGTGCCTCCGGGGGGGCACCGTTGAAGCGCCGACTTTGGGCGACGCTGCGTTGGGTCCTTGTGATCGGGCTGATTCTGTTTCTGCCCTATCTGGCCTACCTCGATTATCAGGTCACCGACCGCTTTGAGGGTAAGCGCTGGTCCCTGCCCGCACAGGTATACGCCCGACCGCTCGAGGTATTTCCCGGTCTGAAACTGGATCGTGACGGCCTGGAGAGTGAGCTCCAGATGCTCGGTTACCGGCGCGTCGCCGATCCAGGCAAGACCGGCAGTTACGCCCGGGGGCGTCAACGTATCGTGCTGCACAGCCGCGCCTTCCGCTTCTGGGACGGGGCGGAGCCTTCGCGCAGGGTCCAGGTCGATTTCAAGGACGGTCGTGTGGAGTCCGTGCGCTCCGTCGGCGGAAGCGATCTGGGGATCCTGCGCCTGGACCCCGTGAACATCGGCGGGATCTATCCATCAGCGGGTGAAGACCGCATCCTCGTGCGCCTGGAGGATGTGCCCAAGGCATTGATCAATGCCCTGATAGAGACCGAGGATCGGGGATTTCGGGGGCATTTCGGGGTGGACCCGCGTGGCATCGCGCGCGCGCTGTGGGCCAATATCCGTGCGGGGGGGGTGGTGCAGGGAGGGTCCACGCTGACCCAGCAGCTGGTGAAGAATTTCTTCCTGAGCAGCGAGCGTACCCTGCAAAGGAAAATCAACGAGGCCCTTATGGCCCTGCTGTTGGAGTTCCATTATGACAAGGACGAGATCCTC
Source organism: Gammaproteobacteria bacterium (assembly GCA_049604295.1). Lineage (GTDB taxonomy): Bacteria > Pseudomonadota > Gammaproteobacteria > JACKNK01 > JACKNK01 > JBMYTL01. The sequence goes on along the minus strand of JBMYTL010000004.1, from coordinate 69,217 downwards.
GAGGCCTACCTGAACGAGGTGTACCTGGGGCAGGCCGGGCGGCGCGCGATTCACGGTTTCGGCCAGGCCAGTTGGTTCTATTTCCGACGGCCGCTGGCGGAGTTGGAACTGGAACACATGGCCCTGCTGGTGGGATTGGTCAAGGGGCCCAGTTACTACAACCCGCGTCGAAACCCGGAGCGTGCACGCGAGCGGCGAAATCTGGTGCTCGGCATTATGGAGGATCAGGGCAGTGCCCGGGCGGATGCCGTTGAGGTCGCCCGGGCGCGCCCCCTGGGGGTCACCGAGCGCCCGCCCGCGGGGACAACGCGCTTCCCCGCCTTCATGGAGCTGGTACGCCGTCAGTTGCGGCGCGATTACCGTGAAGAGGACCTGACCAGCGAGGGCCTGCGGATCTTCACCACGCTCGATCCGGGGGTTCAGGACGCGGCTGAGCGTTCGGTGGCCGGACGTATCCGCTACCTGGAGAAACGCTTCAAACTGCCGACCGAGCAATTGCAGGGCGCGGCCGTGGTCACGGGTACGGATTCTGGCGAGGTGCTTGCCCTGGTGGGGGGGCGGGACCCGGCCTTCTCGGGCTTCAACCGTGCACTGGACGCGGCACGGCCCATCGGATCTCTGATCAAACCCGCAGTCTATCTCACGGCCCTGAGCCAGCCGGAGCGTTACACCCTGACCACCCTGGTCGACGATGGTCCCATCAGCCACCGCGTCCGCCAGGATGGCAGCGTCTGGGAACCCAAGAACGCGGACAACGAGAACCATGGGCAGGTCATGCTCTACGACGCACTGGTGCATTCCTACAACACCTCGACGGCCCGCCTCGGGCTGGAGATCGGCGTGGATTCGGTCATCGATACCGTGCGGCGCATGGGGGTCGACAAGCCCTTGAACACCTACCCATCGTTGTTGCTCGGCGCCACGGATCTTTCCCCGCTGGATGTCACCCGCATGTACCAGACTCTGGCGGGGGGCGGTTTCCGCACCCCGGTGAAGGCCATACGCTCGGTGTCCGATGCCGATGACCGTCCGCTGCAGCGTTATCCGCTCGAGGTGGAACAGGCCCTGGAACCGGGCGCGGTGTTCCTCACCAAAACGGCCATGGTCGGTGTCACCCGCGAGGGTACCGCACGCTACCTCAAGACCATGTTGGGGAAGGACACCTGGGTGGCCGGGAAGACCGGCACCACCGACGATCTGCGCGATTCCTGGTTCGCGGGGTTTTCCGCCGATCGCCTGGGCGTGGTCTGGCTGGGCATGGACGACAACTCGCCGAGCCGATTAACCGGCGCATCAGGGGCCATGCTGGTCTGGGCCGATATCATGCGCCGCATCGGCGTGCGCAATCTGCGACTGGATCCGCCTCCGGGTGTGGAATGGCGCTGGGTGGACCCTCAGACGGGCTATTTCGCGGACACCGGATGCACGGGCGCTTTCGAGATGCCTTTCATCGTCGGCTCGGGGCCGGGGCGTATCGCCCCCTGTGCGGGGGGGGATGGAGCCGTCGATGGAACGCGCGAGGAGGGTGGGGGCGATTCGATCATACGGTCGGTGCTCGACCTGCTGCCGGGGCGCTGGGAGATCGGTCCGAGCACCATCCCTGAGTCGGACTGAGCGCCTGACGCACTTCCGCGGGGCCCGATGCGGTGGCACGGTAATGGTGAGTGGGGTGGCGGGAAATGCGCGTTAGACTGCCGCGCCCATGGAACATTGGTACGAACAATTCGCCGCGCTCGAGCCGGCACTGCAATGGGCGCTCGCGGCCCTGGCGGGTGTCCTTTCCGGTTTGGTTGCGTTTCTGCTCTGGGCGCGGCGCGCGGAGCGTCGTTTCGCCGCCGAGCGTGCGCGCCTGGAGGAGGCGATACACACGGCGACGGAACATGCCCGAGCCCTGGAGCTGAGTCTGTCGTCCCGGGACGGTGATATCCGCGTGCGTGACCAGCAGCTGCAAGAGCGTGACGCGCGGGTCGAGCGCCTGGAACAGCGGGTCGGGGAGCTTGAGCAGCGTGAGACGGGATTGATCCGGCAGTTGTCCGAGGCGCGGGCTCGGCACAGTGAGTTGGAAGAACGGCTCGCCCAGGAGCGGCGGCAGGCGGCGGAAAAACTCGCGGTGGTGAAGGAGGCGCGCGATGAACTCTCAGCGGCCTTCCAGGCCCTGTCCTCCAAGGCTCTGAAGTCCAACAACGAGTCCTTCATGCAGCTGGCCCGCACTGTCCTGGACAAGTACCAGGAAGGGGCGCGGGATGACCTGAGTCAGCGTCAGAAGAGCATCGAGCAGATCACCCGGCCTATCCGCGAGCGACTGGAACAGTTCGACGGCAAGCTGGCGCAACTGGAGAAGGACCGGATCGGGGCCTACGAGGGCCTCAATCAGCAGGTGAAGACCCTCATGGAGGTGCAGCTGCCCCAGATCCGGGCGCAGACCGAGAACCTCGTCAAGGCCCTGCGGCAGCCTCAGACCCGGGGCCGCTGGGGTGAGGTCCAGTTACGCCGGGTCGTGGAAATGGCGGGCATGCTCGAGCACTGCGACTTCGATGAGCAGGTCAACACCACGACCGAGGAGGGACGCCTACGCCCCGACATGGTCGTGCACCTGCCTGGCGGCGGACGCATCGTCGTGGATGCCAAGGCCCCGGTGGATGCCTATCTCAGCGCGGTGGAAGCGAACAGCGAGGATGAGCGCCTGGTTCAACTCGCGCGGCACGCGGCCCAGGTGAAGAAACACGTCAACGATCTGGGGCGGAAAAGCTATTTCGACCAGTTCGATTTCACCCCCGAATTCGTCGTCCTGTTCGTGCCGGGGGAGGCTTTCTTCAGCGCCGCCCTCAGCCAGGACCTGGACCTGATCGAATACGCGGCGGGCCAGAAGGTGATACCCGCCAGCCCCACCACGCTCATCGCCCTGCTCAAGGCCGTGGCCTATGGCTGGCAGCAGGAGGCCCTGGCCCGCAATGCACGCGAGATCGCCGAGCTGGGCAAGACTTTGTACGAGCGGATCGGTGTTCTGTCCGGTCATTGGAGCAAGCTGGGAACACGCCTGGACCAAGCCGTCGAAGCCTACAACCGCTCCGTGCGCAGTCTTGAGTCGCGCGTACTGGTCAGTGCCCGGCAGTTTCCCGCTCTGGCGGGCAAGATGAATGACGAGGCCCTGGGCGAACCGCCCATGATCGAACGACAGCCGCTGGGGCTGAGTGCCGGGGAGTTGATCCGCGAGGCGGAGCCCGCGGGGGATGGGCGGGCAATCGGCCCGGACGCACCGGCGGCCGATTGAGCCCAAGCGGCCGCTGTGTGACGCTGCCCGGACCGGGCTCAGTCCGCCGCGCTGACGGCCAGGCAGGGGCCTTCGCGGCTCACGGTGCAGATGCGTCCCTCTATTCGCGGGGCGATGCCGCGCTCACCGGATGCGCGCAGGGCTGCCGCCACCAGGTCCCGCAGGTCCGGTGCGGCGCGACCGCTGGGCACCCGTAGCTGAGGGCCGAGCATGGTGTAACCGTCCTGGTCGCCCGATGGGTCCAGAAGGTAGTCATTGACGACCATGAGTATCGACTCCTCGTCTTTGATCGGTCGGGGGCCGTCATCACTCAGGAGGGTGATATCGGTAGCGGTTGCGGTTGTGGGGTCGTGGCGCCACGCGAAGCCCGCGATCTGCAGCCAGCGTCCGTTACCCGTCCAATCGGTGATGGCATGGGCCAATACCGCCCGCAGCGTGCGTCCGTCGATGCGGATCAGTGACATGGGGCTCGGGTAGGCGAACAGCTCGCCGAGGGTGCGCTGGGTCAGCGCGGCACCGGCTGGAATATTCTGGTTCAGACGCAGGCTGCCCGAGTTGATGATGGCGGCCTGGGCCCCCTGGTCGGCGAACGCGGCGAGTCCCTGGTCAATGACGAAGTTCCCCAGGTTGGTCTCGTAGCGTCGGATCTCCAGTTCCTCGGCAATCAGTTTCACGCGGGTGTGGCCGAGCGGTTCGCTCAGACAATCCGCGCGCTCGCCCTGTTCGGCACAGGTCTCCCGCTCGTAGCGCTCCTGCCAATGGTGCGCACGGGCGGCAACGTCAGGCGCGGGTGAGACGGATTCATCCAGAGCGATGAACTCATGGCTGATCCGGACGCCACCCGAGTCATCCACGTGCACACGGATCACGGCCGCCGTGACGGCATCCGCATCCGCTTTTATTACCCGTCTGTGCCCACCGGCAAGGTGCACCTGGCGTTCGTGTTCGTGCCCGCCCACGATCAGATCGGGGCCCGCGTCGCCCAGGGCACGTAGCAGGGCCTCGTCCCGTTCGGCGCGCAGGTGCGTCAGGGCCACCACCACGTCGGCGCCCTGCTGGCGCAGCAGGGCGGTCATCAGCGCCGCCGTGGGTTCGGGCTCGGCGAAGCGCTCGATGTACTCGGCGGCCTTCACATCCGTGGTGAGCGCGAACAGGCCCACGCGGACCCCACCGCTCTCGATAAGCGTGTGCGCCATAAGGTTGGATGCACTGATCATCGGGCGGTTGGACTCATCCCGGGCAAAGAGCACGTTGGCATTGAGCCAGCGGAAGTCCGATTCCCGGATCCGCTGGCGCAGCATGGACGCGTCCCTGCGTCGGGATTTGTCGAATTCGTGGTTGCCGAAGGTGATGAACAGGCGCTCATCGAATGCGCTGGCGTCGCCGTCCAGGCGGTTGAGCAGGTCGATCATCTGCTCCCCCCGATAACGACGGCTGAGCAGTGACGGAAACAGGAAATCGCCCGCATGCAGGAGGACCGGGTCCGTGCCCTGGGCCTCGAGGTTGGCGCGCAGGGTGCGCAGTCGGGCGATTCCACCACGGCGACCGTCTTCGATGCCGGAGATCCGGTAGACGTCGTTGACGGTCAGCAATGTTGCCGTGCCGGCCGCGTGCGCCTCGGGCAGTGTGAGTGGGGCGAGCAGTGCCAGGGTGAGGCAGGCACTCGACAGGGTCGACCGGGACATCGCATGAATCCTTGTGGTTGGAATGGGCCATACCCCCCGAGGCTATCGGATCGATGCGACAACGTCGCCTCGGCGTCGACCCGATGCCGTCGAATGTGCCGCGGTGGATGCGGCGGACGCCCGGAACTGGAACACTGCGCGTCCATGAAAAGCGCAGACACAGCAGCTCCCGACACCCGGCGCGGAAACGCAACGCACCCGCGGTCCGGGGTGCCGCTGCTGGCCCTGCTGGTGTGTGTGTCGCTGTTGGTCTGGCTGGCCCGGGACCTTCCGGGCCCCTGTCACGATACTTCGCGTCTGGCGGCAGCCGATGCCCTGGTCAATCACGGCAGCCTGAGCATCGATCACAGCCGCTTCAACTACACCTGCGACCGGATCCTGGTGGCGGGGCATTACTATTCCGACAAGCCGCCCGTCCTGTCCCTGTTCTACGCGGCGTTCCTGGCCGTCATGCAGAGCGTGCTGGGATGGAATTGGAGCGCGGACCTGCCCGCGATCCACTCCCTGCTGGTGGTCGCCACATCGGGGCTGTCGTTCCTGCTTGTCGCGGCCGTTTTCATGCGCCGGGCCCTGGCATCGCAATGGCCACCTGTCGCGGCCGCCACCTTGGCGATCGTGCTGCCGGCGGCCAGCCAGGTGGGCGTGTTCGCGACGGCACTCAATGCCCACATCGTGGCGGCGGCCCTGCTGCTGCTGTTCTGGGACCGGGTGGCACCGGATACAGACCGCGCCAGAGGCGCGATGCCCGGTTTCGGGCTGGGGCTGATTCTGGGCCTGGCGCTGGTCATCGACCCCCTGGTGGTCACCTTCGCGCTGGCCTATCTCGCCTGGATGGCGCCGGACCTGTGGGCCGCACGGCGCAGCACGCTCGCGGCGCTGGCGGGGGCGGCACTGCCGGTGCTCGTGCATGGGGGGCTGTCCTGGGCCATCGCTGGCAACCCCCTGGCGGTGAATCTGAACCCGGAGCACTTCAACTACCCGGGCTCGCAGCACGATGCCCATATCCTCACCGGGGTGGGGGTCAAACACGACAGTGTCGGGGCGTTCCTGAACTATGGCTTCGACAGCCTCCTGGGCCATCACGGCTTCTTCGTCTTCAACAGCGTGACGCTGATCGGTCTGTTGGCGCTGCGTGCGGGGCGCCCACGTGCGACATGGATCGTGCTCAGCACCCTGGGGCTGTTCTTCGCCCTCACCATCGCGTTCAGCAACAACCAGTCCGGCCATGCCTATGGCAACCGCTGGCATGTGTTGTTGGTGCCCCTGGCGTTGTACGCGCTCTTCAACGTGCCCTGGGCGCGTATCCGCGCACTGCGCCCGGCAGTACGTATCGGCATGTGGCTTGTGGTGCTCTGGGGGCTCGTCATTGCCGTCATCGGTCTGCGTAACCCCTGGACGCCGGCCATTGAGGCACGCCCGTCCTTTCTGGTCCAACTCAGCCGTGACCCCCGTTACGTGGCGCACGAACTGGAGCGCGCGGTGCAGTTTCTGCGCGCGGGATATTTTCACGAGGCGCGGGGGTATGCCGAGTTGGCACTCAACCACGGTCCGACCAATCCCCAGGCCTGGTGGGTGGCCGTGAGGGCGGCGGAAGAATTGGGGGACGGGCACCTCTTGCGCGGATACCGCGATGCATTACGCGCCGCGGATGTTCCGGAACCGCTGAAGACCCAACTGCTTGGGCGCATCAATACCGCTCTATCGGACCCTTGATGGGAGGGGAGGGGTGTCTGCCGCTCAGCTCCCGACCAGCATACGGCTGTGGCGCCCGGTCAGCTTCTTGATGATGTGGATCATGAGCACGCAGGCGAACAGCGTGACCAGGGCCACCGGTACATAGATGAACAGATTGCCCTCGGGCAGGGTGCCGGTGAGGTGCGTGTACGCCATCTTGTTGGCGGTAAGGAAGTAGGAGTGGATGAAGAACACGCCGAAACTCACATCGGCGACGTAACTGACGAACGGTGAATCCAGGTGTTCGTTGAAGCGGTAGAACAGCCCCAGGAAAAACAGTGAAAGGGTCGTCTTCTGCAGGTAGTTCAGCCAGGTCATGGTGGATTCCATGAACACCAGCTCGGAGACGGCGAAGGCGTTGATCAACACGGCGGCGACGAGCAGAAAGGGCAGGCCGCTGATCAGGGGATTGAGCCGCTCCTTGTAGTGGCTGGCCCACATACCCAACAGGTAGACGGAGAAGAAATGCACGAAGCTCTCATAGGGCAGGCCACGGGCATTCAGGCAGGAGATCAGCATGAATACCGGCAGGCCGTAATAGATGCGTGTATCGCGATCGGCGCGGATCAGCAGCGGCCCTACGAGGTAGAAGAGCGTGATCATCGGCACGAACCACAGGGGGGTGAGGTGGCGGCCGGTGGCGTAAAACATCAGCACCTGCATCCATACCGGTTGGTCATAGAGACCGGCGGGTACGATCTCCCGCTCGGTGAACACCGTGAACACGACGATGGCCGGGATCGACACCAGCAGGTAGGGGAGGATGACGTTCTTGAGCTTTGCCCGGTAATAACGACCGGCACTGAATTTGTGCCCCAGGTGCTGAAACAGGTACCCGGCGATGAACACGAACAGGGTGCTGCCGTTGGATATGTAGATGCGCAGCAGGTCGCCGGTGAGCGGGTTGTCGTTCCAGACCAGCGCATCGATGGAGTGCCCCGCCACGATGAACAGGATGGCGAGGGCCCGGAAATAGTGGATATAGCCTAGGAACACTGTGTCTTCCGGTCGGTCGGGTGGTGCGGCTCGGGCGGCGCGGAGGGTTGATCCGAAGTGCGGTTGGAGTCTACCGCGTGCCCGCATCGCGGGTATGAACAATCCGGGTGAAGACCATCCGGCGACGCGGTGCCATCCCCGATATAATCCGCCACCCCCCGCGACCCACGCCGACCGATCCAGACACTCGATGCCCAGTCACGCCCAGGAAACCGCGCGCCGCCGCACCTTTGCCATTGTTTCGCACCCGGATGCCGGTAAGACAACGATTACCGAGAAACTGCTCCTGTTCGGGGGGGCCATCCAGTTGGCCGGCACGGTCAAGGCCAAGAAGGCCGCGCGCCACGCCACCTCGGACTGGATGGAGCTGGAGAAGGAGCGCGGGATCTCCGTGACATCCTCGGTCATGCAGTTCATCTACAACGACCGCGTGGTGAACCTCCTCGATACCCCCGGACACGCCGATTTCTCCGAGGATACCTACCGCGTGCTGACGGCCGTGGATTCCGCCCTGATGGTCGTCGATGCGGCGAAGGGCGTTGAGGAACGCACCCTCAAGCTCATGGAGGTGTGTCGCATGCGTGACACCCCGGTCTTCACCTTCGTCAACAAGATGGACCGCGAGGCCCGCGATCCCATCGAGCTGATGGACGAGATCGAGGACGTGATGAAGATCCAGTGCGCCCCGGTCACCTGGCCCGTGGGCATGGGCAAGTCCTTCAAGGGCGTCTATCACCTGTACCGGGACGAGGTGTACCTGTTCACCATCGCCGAGGAGGACGGTCGTCCGCCCAAGGTCGAGATTATCAAGGGAATCGACAACCCCGATCTTGATACCCGTATCGGCGATATGGCCGATGATCTGCGCGACGAGGTGGAACTGGTTCGCGGGGCGAGCCATGAATTCGACCCGCGGGCGTACCTGGAGGGCAGGCTCTCGCCGGTCTACTTCGGCTCGGCGCTGCGCAACTTCGGGGTTGAGGAGCTGTTGCGCGATTTTGTCGAGCACGCCCCGGCGCCCAAGGCCCACGCCACCACCACGCGCTCGGTGGAGGCCAACGAGGAGAAGTTCTCGGGCTTCGTATTCAAGATCCAGGCAAACATGGACCCCCAGCACCGCGATCGTGTGGCCTTCGTGCGGGTGTGTTCCGGAAAATACGAGAAGGGTATGAAGGCACGCCACGTCCGGCTCAAGCGGGACATCAAGATTCCCGAGGCGCTCACCTTCATGGCCGCGGGACGTGGCTCGGTGGACGAGGCCTACCCCGGCGATATCATCGGCATCCACAGCCACGGTGGGGTGAACATCGGTGACACCTTCACACTGGGCGAAGACCTGCAATTCACCGGCATCCCCAACTTCGCGCCCGAATTGTTCCGCCGCGCCCAGATCAAGAATCCGCTCAAGTCGAAGCAATTGCTCAAGGGACTGCAACAGCTCTGTGAGGAGGGCGCGACGCAGTTGTTCCGGCCCATGATCAACAACGACCTCATCGTGGGTGCCGTCGGTATCCTGCAGTTCGACGTGGCGGCCTATCGCCTGAAGGACGAGTACGGCGTGGACTGCATCTTCGAGCCGGTGAATGTGGCGACGGCGCGCTGGGTGGAGTGCGACGATGAGCGCATGCTGGAGCAGTTTCGCGACAAGGCGGAGGAGAACCTTGGCTATGACCATGCCAATGAGCTGGTCTACATCGCGCCCACGCGGGTCAACCTGTCGCTTACCGAGGAGCGCTGGCCGGACGTCCGGTTCCGCAGCACCCGTGAGCACGGCGTCCGTTGATGAAGTCAGACTGTGGCATGGATGGCCGGCACGGATTCGGGGGCGCCCGTCGGCCTACCGGGGCCTGCGCCCACGGGGCACCCCGGTAAGCCCTCCATGAGTCGCACCACCAGCAACCAAACCGCGTTCGCCCTGGCATTGCCTCTGGCCATTGCCGGCACCGTGATCACGGCGTGGTTGTTGTTGGGTGCGTTCAGTTGGTCGCAGCCCCAGGGGCCGGATTTTGCCGCCTTCTTCGCGCTCGAGGGATCGCGCCTGCGCGACCTGGTGGAGAATTTCCTGTTACCCACGCCCGCGGCATTTCTGTTCGCGGTGTGGCTGCGCGGTCGCGATTGGAATGTCATCGAGGCGATGGTGGGCGGACTGGTACCGCTGCTACTGGTCGCCTTTGGTACCGAGATACTGCAGTGGTGGATTCCCGGTCGGAATGCATCCCTTTGGGATGCCATCCTGATGAGTGGCGGGGCCGCATTTGGGGCCCTTGCCGGGGCACTGGCGGTCACCCTTCCCCAGGGGCGTGCGGGCCTGATGTTGCTCGACGAACTGCAACCGGCCTGGGTGCTGGTGGCCCTGTGGGTCGGTGCCTGGGTGCTGCCGGGGCATCTCGAACTCTCGCGCAATATGCTCGTGCAGGGATTGGCGCCGCTGCTGGACGGAGGCTTCAATCTGTACTCAACCGTATGGGTGGCCGCCGGCTGGTTCGGGGCGGGTTTGTTGTTGCAACGACGACTTCTTCCTGTCCTGGCATTGCCGGTCGTTGCCGCGCTGGCTTTATGGGTCATGCCCGGCCGCGGACTGAGCCTGGAGTTTCTTGTCGGCGCGGGGGTCGGAACCGCGCTCAGCCTGGTCCTGGGCCGTGTGCCCGCATCGGCGTCGCCCCTGCACCTGGTGCTCGTAATGGCGGGCCTTGTGCTTGCTGCATTGGGCTGGATGGTGGATCACTCACACCTGCGGGCGGTCGTGGATTTTCCGCCACCGCTGTTGGGTTCGGATCAACGCCTGCTGGTACTTGCGGGGGCTGCATTGGAGGCCTATGCGCCGCTGCTCATGGTGGTGCCCCTGCTGCGATCCTGGCTGGATCGCCGTGAGTTGCGTCTGGCGGTGCTGATCATCAGCGTGCTGCTGGTGATGGTGCTTGCCCTGTTGCGCTGGGCCCTCGGTGGCCCGCTGTTATTGGCCGGGATCGGCGCCCTGGCACTGGGTTGGCTGTTTGTGCCCCGACAGGGGAAGAAACGCCGACGCTCGGCCATCGCTGCGGTGCCCCGGTTCGCACGCGAGATCATGGTGCCGCAACCCGAGGTCGATCCGGCGACCCTGCCGGTCAACCTGTCCCCCCAGCCGCCCGGCACACCCGGTGCGGATATCAAAGGACCACCGCGTGGGGAACACGCGGATCAGCGCTCGCGGAAACGCTCGGGCTCGCGGCACGGTCAGGTGGTGGAGGACACCATCAGTACGCCCATGCCGAAAACGGATGGACGCGGACGTTCGGCGGCTGATGGGCTGCCGCCCGAGGGGGCAGCCGGTCCAGGCAATACCGCTCGCGAACCGGATCCCGCGCGGATACGGATGGGTGTCCTGGTGGCCTGTGGTGTCGGTGTTCTCGCCATTGCGGTGCTGCTGTGGTTCGTCATGCGTTTTCCGCAGGTGCCGTACAACGTGCGCGAGTTGTTCGGCGGAGGGGGGGGCTACCGGTATCTGAGCTTCCCGCTGTTCCTGCTCGCGGCGGCCACCCTGCCTGCCGCGGCGGGGCAATGGCTGGCCCGCCAACGTCCCATCCTGCTGCTGGCCCTGCCCCTGGTTTACCTGGCCGTGTGGTTGCCCGTTTGGATCTTGCTGGAGAAGACGGTTACCGGTGAAAGTCTCAACGATATCCTGGGTTCGTCGAAGCTCGGCTGGCCGGTGTTTCTCGAGCGCAGCTACCGGTTCTCCGGATTCGCGGTGCCCCTGTTACTCATTCCCATGGCCTGGAGTTACTGGCTGGCCTCGAACCGTCGGCTTGGGTTGCGGCAGGGGAGCGGACGGCTCGCCCTGATGCTGCTCGCGGCGCTTCCGCTGTTCCTGTACGGCCAGTGGGTGGTGGTGGACCAGGCGGTTACCGACAACGTGATCGAACTGCTGTACCGCGAGGGTTCGTGGGTTGCCCTGTGGGGCATTGGCATGACCATCGCGCTGATCACGGCCCATGGCATCGTGCTCGCCTGCGGTTTCGGCTGCGGGGTTCTGGGGGTGGGCGTGGCCGTGCTGAGTCTGCCCCTGCTGGTCGCGGCGGGTTGGCTGAGCATCAATACCGGCCTTACGCAGCAGGGCGTGAATTTCATGCTCAGTGCCAACCGCGAGAGCACACCCTCCATCGCCGAACTGGTGCTGCGTTGGAGCATTTTCCAGGTCGGTGCGGCAGCGCTGTTGGGCGCGGGTTGGCGGCTTGCACGGACCTGGTTCAGCACCTGGCCCGATGCGCCGACGGCGGCGCTGGCCGGGCGGCGTGCGCCGGGGGTGGGAGAGCCATTGACCGCCGCGGCATTGATGGGGGTGTTGCTCGCCGTGGGGGTGTTGATCGGGCCTGCCAGTACACCGCTGTCCTCGCTCATGAACCGGGTCGATGCGGGGGTGACCCGGCACGCGCAGGCGCCACTGCCCCACGTGTTCGAAGGGCGTATCCGTGGCCTGCATCCGCGCATCCTGTTCCCGTCGTTGGCAAATTGGGACGGAGTGGGTGTTCCACCGTTGTTCGCGGGTCGTGCCCAACGTGCCGCGGAGTTGAAGAGGCCGTTCCGCGACCCCTGTGCCCATTCGAACCTGGAGTTCGATATCGCCTGTTGGCTGGTCAGTGGTGATTCCGCCCGTGGCTCGGAGGCGGTGCGCCGACTGCGTGAGATGCAGCCCGAACTGCCCGACGGCGGCAACCGATACGGCAACGGTGGCCGCATGGCCTTTGCCTACGACCTGCTCAGCCTGCACCCGGACATGGATACCGCCACGGTGGACCTCGTTCAGGGGCGCCTGGAACAGTCGCTTGATGCCTATCTCAGCGTGCTCGCCGACAGTGGCCCCTCCCTCTGGCACGGGCGTACGACCCTGGCGGCCAATGCCTGGCTGGTCGCGCTCGCCCTGGAACAGGGGCGACCGGGTTATCAACAACGGGTCACCGAGGCGCAGCGTCATTTTCTCATCGCTCTCGAGGCCATCAGCATCGCTGAGGCCTGGCCCGGTGGTTACAACTACTGGATCAATTCACGGGCCTTCAACCTGATCCTGGCCATGGGTGGTTTCCTCAACGGCGTGACCGATTCCGAGCGTCACCCCGCCATCATGGCCACGCTGCGGCGCATCGGCCTGTTGCACCTTTATGCGCTGCGTCCCGACGGTAACGTGCAGGGGTGGGGCGACGAGGGGCCGCGCGTGGACATGAAGGACGAGACTCAACGGGTGGTCGACCTGATCAACGTCCTCACGGGCCAACCGGAGTTGGTGAGCCTGTCCCGTTACCTCGACAAGCGCTACGGGGCCTCCGGTTACTACAAGAACTACCGTTGGGCCCAGCCCCTGCTGCAGGACCCGGACGACCTCGGGGTGCCGGGTGTGGAGCCGGGCTCCCTGCAAGGCATGGGGCATTGGCTGCCCGAGGTCGAACTGTTCGGTCCCGGGGCCATGAATCTGGGATTCATGCGCAGCGGCTGGAAAGACGATGACACATTCATCAGTTTCCGCGCGGGCGCGGCCATGAGCCACCACGGGCACTACGATGCCGGTCACTTCACACTCTTCAAGGGCACCCCGCTTGCCGTCAACGCCAGTTCCTACGCGGGCGTTTCAACACCCAATCGCCTGTACTTCGGCGTTCGTACCGTGGCCAAGAACAGTCTTCTCATCCTGCGCAAGGGGGATGACGTCCGCCCAACGCACCTGTTCACCAAGAACGTGGCCGATGGGGGGCAGCGCCTGGTGATTCCCACGGGGAGTTGGCTGGATTCGGTGGACCACTGGCGCTCCGAGTTGGGGGCCGGACTCCATTACGAGGGCGGTCGGATCGAGGGACGCAGCTATCGGCCGGGTAGCTACGTCCATGTCGCCATGGATCTGACCGACGCTTACGACACCAGTCGTTTCGACAGCCAGGGGGGGGAGGGCCGTGTCTACCGCGTGCGCCGCGGTCTGCTTTATCTGATCGGTGAAGACCGACTGGTGGTTCATGACCAGGTGGATGCGGTGCAGCCCGGTTACACCAAGAAGTGGCTGCTGCACACCATGACCAAGCCGGTGGTGAGCGCGCCCCGGGTATTGGCGGGTACGGTTGATGACGGGGTGCTGGAGAGCGATTCGGCCCGGGCGCTGGTGCTCAACGACCGGGGCAGCCTGGTGGTGGACCGGATCGCTCCCCGTGACGCGGTGATGCGGCTCGTGGGCGGTCCGAACCACCGCTTCTACGTGGAATCAGACGGCGACGACAGCGATATCGACGGCGAGATTTTCGCGCAGGGTCACTCGGGGCGGCGTTGGTTCGATCAACCCCAATGGCGCCTGGAGATCCAACCGGGGGCCGCACGAGCCTCGGACCGTTTCCTGGTTGTTCTGTCGCCGGGGCTGGTGGCACCGCGCACCGCTCCGGTCACCGCGTACACCCCGGCCGGTGGCAAAGGGTCCGGGTTCAGCACGGGGTTCTCCATCGTGTATGCCGCGGATCGTATGGACCAGCGCATACAGGTCACTCCGCCGGGTGATCAGCAGACCCTCTATGTCATGGGGCTGTTGCCGGGTACCCAGGTGTCGGTTTCCGGTCAGCGGGAACCGTTGAGCGCGGATAACACGGGGCTTCTCGTGGTGCCCCTCGCCGGCGTCCCGTTGACCCTGGACCTCGGGCGTTGATCTGACCGGGAGCGCAGCCCCATCAAACAGGCCGCGGGGCGCATCAGGCCGGCAGGTAGGCGGGGCCCCCCGGGCCCTGTAGGGAATGCATGGGGTGGCCGTACAGGCGCTCGAGATGTTCCTCATTGATCACCTCTGCGACCGGTCCCTCCACCCAGTTCCCGTCGCCGAACAGAAGCAGGGCTCTGTTGCAGAACCGGAGCGCGAGGTTGACGTCGTGCAGGCTCATGATCGCGCAGGCCTGGCTGCGGGCGATGTGCGTGTCGAGGGCCTTGAGTATCTGCACCTGTTGGGCGGGGTCCAGGTGGTTGGCGGGCTCATCCAGAAGCAGGACATCGGGCGCCTGCGTCAGCAGCACGGCGAGGGCCAGTCTTTGGCGCTCCCCTCCGGACAGGCTGTCGGTTGTGCGTGCCTCCAGCCCGGCAAGGCCCACATCGGCAAGTGCCGCGCGTGCGATGCGGGCGTCTTCCGGTCCTTCCCAGGACCACGCACCCAGATGAGGATGACGGCCCATGAGCGTCGTCTCGAGCACGTTGCTGGGTAGGGCATCCCCAGGCTCCTGGAATGACAGGCCCAGGTGGCGCGCGAGATGGCGTCGTTTCCATGCGGCCAGGTGTTTGCCGAGCAGGGTGACAGTCCCGTTCCGCATGGGGTTCAGGCCCGCGAGGGTGTGTAGCAGGGTGGTCTTGCCGCTGCCGTTGGGGCCGAGCAGGGCGATCCTGTCTCCGGGCGCCGCTGCCAGGTTCAGGTCCGTGCACAGCAGGCGTCCGGGAACGGCGGTCTCAAGTGCGCTGCATTCCAGCAGGGGTGTGCCCGTCATAGATGCACCGGCCCCCGCCGCTGGCGCAGCAGCACCAGAAACACGGGAACGCCCACCAGGGCCGTGACCACGCCCACGGGCAGTTGGCGTGGCGCGAGCAGGGTACGCGCCAGGGTGTCTGCCAAGATCACCAGGGAGCCGCCCGTCAACAGGCTGGCTGGCAGCAGAAGGCGGTGATCAGGGCCCAGGGTGAGTCGGACCAGGTGCGGGGTGATCAGACCGACGAAACCGATACTGCCGGCAAGGGTTACGGCGGCGGCGGTCAGAATTGAGGCGCAGACATACACCAGCATGCGCAGTGCGGGCACGGATACGCCGAGGGCTGCCGCCTGTAACTCGCCGCGAGCCAGCAGGTTGAGACCGCGGGCGAACAGCAGTGCGGGTAGGGTGGCAAGGACGAGAACCGCCGTGGTCCAACCGGGGCCGTCGGTCAGCGAAAGGTCGCCCATCAGCCAGAACACCATTCCCCTGAGGCGGTCATCGGGGCTGATGGTCAACATGAGGTTGATCAGGGCCCCCCATCCCGAGGCAATCACCACACCGGTGAGCAACAGGCGCGGCGGACTCCAGTCGCCTCCCGAGCGCGCCAGAGTGAACACCAGCACCATGGTGCCGAGTGCCCCGACAAATGCGCCCACCGGCATCCATGCGGCCGCCGTACCGAGCAACACGCAGGCCAGGGCGCCGACCGCCGCCCCGCCGCTGACCCCGAGCACAAACGGGTCGGCAAGGGGGTTGCGCAGCAGAACCTGCATCAGGGCGCCGGCTACCGCGAGGAGGGCACCGACCACAAAGGCGCTCAAGACACGGTCCAGGCGCAGATCCAGAATCACGGCGCTGTTGACGTCCTCGGCCCCGCCAAGCCAAGCGATAAACCCGGACAGGCTTGTGTCCGCGCTGCCGGTGACGAGCGCAACAAACACGCTGGCGCCGACCATGAGCGATAAAAGGAGGACGATGATTACGAGGCGCAGCACCGCGATGCCCGATCAGCCGTGCAAGAGATCGGTGAGCGCGTAGTAGTTCACCGTGTCACCGGGTTCGATGGTCTGCCCTTCGGGAATCTCCGCCAGGCCGTGAGCCCAAACCACCGAGGACAGGACGTCGGACCCCTGACGGGGGAAGGGCACAGCGTGCAGGCCACCGTGGCCATCGGCCTGTATTTGCACGCGAAGCAATTCCCGCCGCGGTTGAGCCCGGGGCCAGGCAAAGCCGCTGCGCATCGGCAGTGCCGTGGGCAACACCTCACGGGCCCCCATCATGCGCAGGAGCACGGGACGGGCGAGCCATAGAAAGGTGACGAACACGGAGACCGGATTGCCCGGCAGGCCCATGAACACCGCGTCGCCCACCCGACCGTGGGCAAATGGCTTTCCGGGTTTGATGGCGATCCGCCAGAGATCCAATTCGCCCGCCTGTTCCACGGCCGCCTTGACGTGATCCTCCTCGCCCACCGACATGCCGCCGGAGGTCATGACCACGTCGGCCCGGGCGGCGGCCTTTTGCAGCGCATCGAGGGTGTCGTCAAAGCGGTCAGCCACCCGTCCCAGGTCGATCACCTCGCAGCCCATCTGGCGCAGCAGCCCGGTCAGGGTCCACGCGTTGGAGTTGTAGATCTGCCCTGCCCGCAGGGGCTCACCGGGCGCAACGATCTCGTCACCGGTGAAGAACACGGCCACACGCAGGCGCCGGAATACAGACAGTTCCGCCACTCCGACCGATGCGGCCAGTCCGAGATGCCCCGGACCCAGACGCACACCGGGTTCGATGATCCCGGCTTCACGGGCGATGTCATTGCCCCGGGGGCGGATGTTGTCACCGACGGGGGCAGGCAGGGTGAAACAGGCGACCGCGTCGCGCTCATGCACCACTTCCTGCATGACAACGGAGTCCGCACCCGCGGGAATCGGGGCCCCGGTGAATATCCGTGCGGCGCTGCCCATCTCGAGTGGGCCGGGTTGAGAGCCCGCGGCGACCCTCTGACTCACGGGCAGGTGGACGGGATGTGTGCCGTCGGCTGCCTCAAGCTCCGCTGCACGGACCGCGTATCCGTCCATGGCGCTGTTGTCGTAGCCAGGAACATCAATGGGGCTGACCACGGCATCATGCACGATGCGGCCGAGTGCTTCGGCCAGGGGGAGGGTCTCGCTGGCTGCGATGGGCTGCGCGGAATCGAGCAGGGCGGCAAGGGCCTCGTCCGCGGCTATGAGGCCTTGGTCGCTGGCGAAACAGGCATCGGTCATGGGGGCGGTTTTCGGATCGGACTGGGCCCGGAACCCTACCAGTTCCAGGAACTCCCGGGCATGTCCCTGGCGGAGGGTATGTTGACCCGCGTCTCGATCGGGTATCGGCACCCCGGTGGCCGGTGTCGGGACAACGATGCCACGAAAGCGGGGTGGAGCGGGGAGGCGGGTTCGGGATTGCCGGATGCCACGGGGGCAGTCAGTCGAACAGCGACGAATCCCATAGGGCACATGAATCGACGAGCGTCGTGTCGGGACGCACCCGGCGCAGGTTGTCTCGACAACGATCAGCCGAGCCACATTGCTCACAGGAATTGACCAGTTCGAACAGGGTCAATGCCGAGGCGGTTTGCAGGGTTCTACGTACATCCAGGCCCATGTGTTCGAGCATCAGGGCCGAGGGGCCAGCGCGAACGCGCTCCAAAAGAGATTCGGTGTCCGCCATCGACGCGGACGGCAGCTCGGGCGCTGTCGTCAAACCGGCCAGCGCGGTGTGCGGGTAAGGCGTATGCGGATTTGGCATTTGGGGGCAGGTGCTCAGGCGTGGAAAACCGGCATCGGAACCTCCGGGTCGGTCATTCTCGCGAAGGCGATCGTCCGGGGTTTTCCATGACCAATGGATTCGCTGGGTTATTTTGTGCTCCTGGGTTCCAGGTGCTATAGGGAGAAGCCTTAACGCGCGTTTCTCACCGCCGTTGGTCATGGCGGATGGATCGGCATCCGCGGCGGAAGGGCGGGGGGAAAGGTGGGTTAACGGTGAAGATGTGATCCCGCTGGGAGGAGGTTCGGTGTAACCTTCGCGCCCCGTCACCGGCCCGACACCCGGGCATGCGAGCATCGGCGCCCCACCGCCCACCAACCCCTGATACCCATGGCAATCTGGCACGACACCAAGCGCCTCTACCATCGCAAACTCGTGGTGCCGTTGCTGCGTGGCAAACACCCGCCGGACTACCTGGCGCGCAGCGTCCTCGTCGGCCTGGTCGTGGCCATGACGCCAACGGTCGGGGTCCAGATGCCCATCTGCCTTCTGCTTTGGGCGTTATTCAAGGCGGTACGACCCCAGTGGGACTTCAATGCCGTCGTCGCCATGGCATGGACCTGGGTAACCAACGTCTTCACGCTGGGGCCCATCTACTACCTGTTTCTGGTGACCGGGCGGGTCATGACCGGTCACTGGGACTCGCTCACCGGCTACCAGGCCTTCGTGGACAGGCTCAATTCCTCCCAGGCCGTCGAAGCGGACTGGCTGACGACCCTGTGGGTGTACGTGGTCAGCCTGTTCCAGGAATTCGGAGCCCCAATGTTCATCGGCTCCATTCCGTGGGCGATTCTTGCCGGGTGGTTGGGTTACCGCTGGAGCCTGGGGTTCACCCGGCGTATTCACGAGCGGCGCGAACGACGCAAGGCACGGCGAAGGGAACGCGAGGGGCTGGAATCGGAGGCCTGAATTTCGTCTCCGTCAGGGGGTGACACCGGGTCAAAAAGCAGGGCGATTCCGCTATACTGCCGCTCTTTTTTGTTGCAGATGCGAAGCGCCGCCCCCATGGCCGGAAAGACCCTCTACGAAAAGATCTGGGACGCCCATGCCGTCAGCACCTCCGATGACGGAACGACCCTGCTCTATATCGACCGCCACCTCGTCCATGAGGTGACCTCACCCCAGGCCTTCGAGGGGCTGCGTCTGGCGGGGCGGAATCTCTGGAGCCAGCCGTCGATCCTGGCGGTGCCCGATCACAACGTGCCCACCGTCGATCGTGACAAGGGCATTGCTGATCCCGTCTCCCGCAAACAGGTCGAGACCCTGGAACGGAACGTCGATGACTTCGGCCTTACCGAGTTTCCCATGGGTGATCCGCGCCAGGGCATCGTTCATGTGATCGGCCCGGAGCAGGGTTTCACGCTACCGGGAGCGACCATCGTCTGTGGTGACTCCCACACCTCCACCCATGGTGCGATGGGTGCCTTGGCCTTCGGCATCGGCACCTCCGAGGTGGAGCATGTGCTCGCCACCCAGACCCTGGTTCTGAAAAAGTCCAAGACCATGCTCGTGAGCGTCGATGGTCAGGTCGGACCGGGTGTCACCGCCAAGGACATCGTGCTTGCAATTATCGGTGAGATCGGCACGGCGGGTGGTACCGGCCATGCCATCGAGTTCGGGGGTGACGCGATTCGTGCCCTGTCCATGGAAGGGCGTATGACCGTGTGCAACATGGCGATTGAAGCCGGTGCGCGCGCCGGTCTGGTGGCGGTCGACGAAACCACCGTCGAATACCTCTATGACAAGCCCTACGCACCCAAGGGGGACCTCTGGGATCAGGCCGTTGCGTCCTGGTTTGACCTGCACTCCGACGACGACGCGTCTTTCGACAAGGTGGTGCGGATCGATGCAGCGGGCATCAAGCCCCAGGTGTCCTGGGGCACGTCGCCGGAAATGGTGGTGGCGGTCGATGGCACGGTGCCGGACCCGGACCGTGAGCCGAATGAGTCCCGCGCCAATGGCATGCGAAAGGCCCTGGCCTACATGGACCTCCAGCCGGGGACCCCGATCGCGGATATCACCCTGGACAAGGTGTTCATCGGCTCGTGCACCAACAGCCGTATCGAAGACATCCGGGCCGCCGCCGAGGTGGCCCGGGGACGCAAGGTGGCTGACAACATCAAGCTCGCCATGGTGGTCCCCGGTTCCGGTCTTGTGAAACAACAGGCCGAAGCCGAGGGGCTGGACCGCATCCTGACCGAAGCGGGCTTCGAATGGCGCGAGCCGGGCTGTTCCATGTGTCTGGCCATGAACGCTGACCGCTTGGAATCTGGTGAGCGCTGCGCATCCACTTCGAACCGCAATTTCGAGGGGCGGCAGGGGCAGGGCGGACGAACCCACCTGGTCAGCCCGGCCATGGCCGCCGCCGCCGCCATCGCGGGGCACTTCACGGACGTGCGCGAGCTCTGAGTTTCATGATGCCGGGGTGATCCCAAATCCTCCCCGCTACCGGCAAGCCGGAAGCTTGACGCTCCGGGCTGAAACGAGGGAACCGCTTTCGGGGCGGGCGTAGCTGAGAGGATTCTGATGTAGGTGTGTCAGGAATATTTACGGTCGCCCGTGGTTCGGCGCTGATTTGCCCGCCAGAACAGGGTTCGGTCTGGTTTGTGCATGGATTACGAGTCGACCCGTTTTGTAAATTGACCCGGTTGAGACCCTGACCATGGATGCATCCCTGAAGACCGCCCGACCGATCCGGATCGCCGCCGTGTTGTTCGCCGCTGCGCTGAGTTGCGGTGCCGCGCAGGCCTTCGAACTCACTTATTCCGTGCGCGGGAGCACCTATGGTGTGTCCGGGACGGAGAACGCCGCTGATCTGTACACGGCGTTTGATGCGGGTGGCCCCGTGTATTGCGACGAACAGTCCCTCGATTCCTTCGTGATGGTGAATACCGGAGCGACCTGCGGGTCGGGGAACAGCGACCTCGCGGATTTCATCAGCCTTGAGGTGGATCTGGCGGCGGCCACCGTTCTTGAGTTCGAGTTGGGTACCGACTGGGGGCGGGGTGGGGCATTGCTGGTGGATGGTGCCGTGCACACCATCACTTCCGACGATATCTGGTGGGGCTACGACTGGAACAACGCCGATGTCATCAACTCGGTTCTCAGCCTGTCGGGCGGTGTCCACACCTTGGAATGGATCGGGTTCGAGAGCTGTTGCAACGGTGCGCGCTCCTTGCGCTACTCAGCGGATGGCGGGCAGTGGCAGGACCTGACGGCGGCGAATTTCAGCTCTCTTGAGGCGGTGTCCTCCACCGTGCCTACGGCCGCGGTCTGGGGTTTGATGCTGGGCGGCCTGGTTGCGTGGAGAGGCCTGCGTCGCACCTGATGGGGCCTCGATGAAGGGGTATACGTCTACGGGGTGGGGCGCGTGCGGGGCCTTGCGCGGCTGAACGAGTTGTCGGCCCGCGCTCGGGTTCACTCGCCAAGCGGACTCGTGGGAATAACAATCGGCTCAAGGTCTGCTGTGTGCATTGCACTGCATCACGGCCTTCATCAGAATAGCGGGTTCGGCCTCGCCTTCGCCGAGGCATTCCTGCCCGACTCAGTGTCACTCTGATCGGGTCGCATTGTTCGCTCCGCAGGTCGCCCTATGGAACCCTTCAACACCCTCGACGCCGTGGTAGTCCCCCTGGACCGGCCCAACGTCGATACTGACGCCATCATTCCCAAGCAGTACCTGAAGTCCATCAAACGGGCGGGGTTCGGCCCCAACCTGTTCGATGACTGGCGGTATCTTGACCCGGGTGAGCCCGATGGTGACAACAGTGCCCGCCGGGTCAATCCGGATTTCGTGCTCAATGCGCCGCGCTACGAAGGAGCTCGAATCCTGCTGGGCCGCGAAAACTTCGGTTGTGGTTCCTCCCGCGAGCACGCGGTTTGGGCCCTGGAGGACTACGGCATCCGTTGTGTCATCGCGCCCAGCTTCGCGGACATCTTCTTCGGAAACTGTTTCAAAAACGGTGTGCTGCCGCTGGTGCTTCCTGCTGACGTGGTGGACGGTCTGTTCAGCGAGGTGGATGCCAACCCGGGCTATCGCCTGTGCGTGGACCTCGCCGCCCAGACGGTGACCACGCCATCGGGTGAGGCTCATGGCTTTGACGTTGACCCCTTCCGTAAGCACTGCCTGCTCGAGGGTCTGGATGACATCGGCCTGACCCTGCAGCGGGCCGACGAGATTTGTGCATACGAGGCCCGTCGCCAGCAGGAAGCTCCCTGGCTGTTTATTGGTCAATAGGGAGCCACTGGCTGCCAATCAGGTCCCGTGGGGCCTGTCGCGAACCATTGAACTGAAAGGTCGTCGACAGCGGCGGCCGCTAACCGGCATTACTGATTCATGAGCAAGAACATCCTTATCCTTCCCGGTGATGGAATCGGTCCGGAGATCGTGGCTGAGGCCGTCAAGGTCATCGATGCACTGAAAGCCGATGGCTTGGACGTCTCCACGTCCGAAGCCGCTATCGGTGGCGCGGGCTACGACGCAGCGGGCACGCCTCTGCCTGAGGAGACGCTCGAAGCGGGCAGAGCGGCCGATGCCATCCTGCTCGGTGCCGTGGGTGGTCCTCAATATGACAACCTGGACCGCGCGCTGCGTCCAGAGAAGGGCCTGTTGGGTATCCGTTCCGCATTGGAATTGTTCGCCAACCTGCGACCGGCGATCCTCTATCCGCAGTTAGCGGGCGCTTCGTCCCTGAAACCCGAGTTGGTTGCCGGACTCGACATCATGATCGTGCGCGAACTCACCGGCGATATCTATTTCGGCGAGCCCCGGGGTACCGGCGAGCGGGACGGACAACGCTACGGCTACAACACCATGGTCTACACGGAATCGGAGATCGAGCGTATCGCCCGCGCGGCCTTTGAAATCGCCATGAAACGCGGGCGTAAGCTGTGCTCCGTGGAAAAGGCCAACGTACTCGAAGTATCCGGGCTGTGGCGGGATGTGGTGCACGAAGTGGCCGCCGATTACCCGGCGGTCGAAGTGACCGACATGTACGTGGACAACGCCGCCATGCAGTTGATCAAGGCTCCCAAGCAGTTCGATGTCATCGTGACCGGAAATATCTTCGGTGACATCCTGTCCGACGCGGCCGCAATGTTGACCGGTTCCATTGGCATGCTGCCTTCCGCGTCCCTGGATGCACAGGGTAAAGGGATGTACGAACCCATCCACGGTTCCGCTCCGGATATCGCCGGACAGGGCCTGGCCAACCCCTTGGCCACCATCCTGTCCGTGGCAATGATGCTGCGTTACTCCCTTGGCGAGCCCGCATTTGCCGATCGCATCGAAGCGGCCGTGGGCAAGGTGCTGGACGTCGGCGTGCGGACACCCGATATTGCCGCGGAGGGTGAAGCCTCCGTGGGCACCGCCGCCATGGGCGATGCCGTAGTCGCGGCGCTCTGATTCAACGATTTACTCTGAGCCCTGGGAGTGATCCCCGGGGCGCACTCCTGACACTTTATTCCGGGGAAGGTTGGCTGAAATGAAACGCGTGGGTTTCGTGGGTTGGCGCGGCATGGTGGGCTCGGTCCTCATGCAGCGCATGTCTGAAGAAGGCGATTTCGATTACATCGACGAGCCGGTCTTCTTCACCACTTCCCAGGTGGGGCAGGCGGGGCCTGACATCGGCAAGACCATTCCGGCCCTGAAGGACGCCCACGATATCAGCGAGCTGAAGGCCATGGATGCCATCGTCACCTGCCAGGGGGGCGATTACACCAAGCATGTGTATGACGATTTGCGGGCGGCCGGTTGGCAGGGATACTGGATCGATGCAGCTTCGGCGAAGCGTATGCATGAGGATTCGGTGATTATCCTCGACCCCGTCAATCGGGGTGTGATCGACCAGGCCCTGGACAGTGGCGTGCGCAATTACATCGGTGGCAATTGCACGGTCAGCCTCATGCTCTTGGCCCTGGGGGGATTGTTCAAGGCGGACCTCATCGAGTGGATGACGGCGATGACCTACCAGGCCGCATCCGGTGCTGGCGCGCGCAACATGCGTGAACTCCTCAATCAGATGGGGGTCCTTCGCGACAGCGTGGCCGCTGAGCTCGCTGATCCCGCCTCCGCAATTCTGGATATTGATCGCAAGGTCACCGAGACCATGAGATCCGGTGAATTCCCCACTGAGCAGTTCGGCGTACCCTTGGCGGGCAGCCTGATCCCCTGGATTGATGTTGCGCTCGACAATGGTCAGTCAAAAGAGGAATGGAAGGGGTCGGTTGAGTCGAACAAGATCCTGGGCCGTACGGAAAACCCTGTCCCGGTCGATGGACTGTGCGTGCGTATCGGCGCCATGCGCAGCCACTCCCAGGGTTTCACCATCAAGTTGCGACGGGATGTGCCTATCGACGAGGTCGAGGCCATGCTGGATGAGCACAACGATTGGGTCAAAGTGATTCCCAATGATCGGGAGCGCACCGTACGGGAGCTCAGCCCGGCAGTGGCTACCGGAACGCTGGAGATCCCGGTTGGGCGTATCCGTCGCCTGAACATGGGACCGGGCTTTATCTCCGCGTTCAGCGTGGGCGACCAGTTGCTCTGGGGTGCGGCCGAGCCGTTGCGGCGCATGCTGCGCATCCTGCTCGAACGCTGAGCCACACTGTGGCGGGGGTGGGTACCGTCTGTATCCACCGCCCGCGTGAGAAGGCCATCTCTGTCAGGAGGTGGCCTTGTCATTTGGGCATTGGCCCAATACTCATCGCGAGGAGCGAAACATGAAGGGCGTGGACCTGGTTGTGGTTGGTGGGGATTCCTACGAGGCCGAAGCGTTGATGTCGGCGCTCGCCGAGTCCGATCTGCCGTTGAGGGAGATTCACGTGCTCGGCGCGCGCGAGGATGAGGCGGCGCGGGTGGATTTCGGTGGCCGGTTGCTGAAGCCGAAACCCATCAAGGGTTTCGATTTCACCCAGGTGGGGCTGGCATTGTTCGTAGGGGATGCGCCCGCCGACGCATGTACCCCTTCGGATGCGCTCAAAGCTGGTGCCATGGTGCTCGATCTGAGTGGCGGTCGGTGGGGGTCGAGGGAATCGCGTACGGTCATGCCGGGACGGATTCCCCGGCCTGACGAGCGCGCAGTGGCCATGGCGCTGCCTACGCCCGGACTCGCGCAGGTTTACACCGTGACGCGGCCGTTCCTTGCCGATGCTGAAGGCACGGTTAACGGCTTTCTCGTGGAACCCGTGTCACGACTTGGCAAACCCGGTATCGAGCAGCTCGCTCGACAGACTGCGCGCGTGCTGAACATGCAGCCGGTTGAGAATTCGTTGATGCCTGCCCAGATTGCCTTCAACACGCTACCGATACCCGGGGCGGCCGCGGATGCACGGGATCAGAAAGGCTGGCGCGAACTGGTCGGTGAGTCGGGGGGAGGGGTGTCACTCGATCGCGTCATGGCGCCGGTGTTCTTTGGCACCACGGCATGTGTTCGCCTACGAATTTCCCCTTCGGTTGAGACCGGGAACGCCTACGCCGCCGATCCCCGGGTCGAGCTCATGGATGACTCTCAGCCGCCTCCTTCTCCGGTGGGTGACGCAGCCGGGCAGGATCGTGTGTACGTGCACCTGGAACGGGTGGAGCGTGCCGGATTCTCCGAACTGACGATCTGGTCCGTGGCGGACAATCTGCATTGGGCCATAGCCGCGAACACGGTGGATGTGCTCTCGGAAATTTTGATCTAATGCTTGAATAAAGACGCATAATTATTTAAAGATAAAGAAAAAATTCTTGTTCCTACTTGTTTCGGGGACGCTCGAAACAAGCAAGAGAGGATGGCTCCTACAGTGAAAGCGCGTATTCGAGCCTGGGTCGCCGGACTTCTTGTCTTGGCACTTCCGGGCGCGGTGAATGCCTTGGGTTTGGGTGAGATTGAGGTCAATTCCTACCTCAACCAGCCCTTTCGGGGCCGTATTGCGCTGCTTTCGCCCTCAGATGACGAACTCAAGGGCATGACCGTTGCCCTCGCGCCCGCGGACGAATTCGATAGGGCAGGGGTGCCCTATCCCATCATTCTCGGGCGTTTGCGTTTCCGGCTGTCGCACAGTGATAAGGGGCAGCCCTTTGTGAAGGTGGTGAGTTCGCTGCCGATCTCTGAGCCGTACCTGCGTTTCATCGTAGAAGTGAAGACGCCCAGTCGGCGGATGTTGCGGCAGTACACGGTGCTTTTGGATCCGCCCGGTGCCTATAACCACCTTTCCACCGGGGCCCAGCAAGATACCGTCGCGGCGAACTCCGATGCCCGGTCTGGCAGCTCCCGTCCGGCGGGAGCCATGCTCGGCTCCGCGGGAACCTACGGCCCGACCGAAAAGCAGGAAACCCTCTGGTCCATCGCGAATCGTTTGCGGCCGGATGAGTCGGTAAGCGTCCAGCAAATGATGCTCGCACTGCTCAATGCGAACCCCGACGCTTTCGAGGGACGCAATGTCAACAACCTGCGCGCGGGCGTCATGTTGCAGGTACCGGATAGCGACCAGATCCAGGCAATCGCCCCCCCGGACGCCCTGCGCGCGGTCAGGCAGCAGAACTCCGATCAGGGTGCCGGGCCGGCTGCGGCAAGCGGTCCCTCACCAGCGCCCGCACAGAGAGCGCAAGGTCCTCAGGGCGCCCCGTCGCCACAGCCCCAGGTGGACCCGGCCCTGGCCGTCGAGAATGAACGTCTGCGTCAGCGCATTGAGTTGCTTGAGCAGGACCTGCTGGATATGCGTCGCTTCGTCAGCGATCGGGATATGAGCAGCGGGCCGGACATCCCCATGCAGACTTCCGCTGATGATCCGGAAACAGGAGCTGGAGATCCCGCGGCGTCGTTGGCTGACGATTCACGGGCGCCTGAAAACCGGGGTCCCGGTCGGACATCCGGGGATCAGCCAGGTGGACCCGCCGTTGAAGTGACGGACCGAACTGATGCTTCCGTGTCGGGTGGCGCGACGGATGGTGCCGTGCAGGAGGGGGCGCCGCTCAGCCGCACCGCCGATCCGAAGTCAGCCGTCGAACAAAAACCGTCGGTCAACGCCAAGGCGGACAAAGCCGAGGTTCAGGCGGAGCCCAAACCCAAGCCCAAGCCAAAACCCAAGCCGCGCCCGGCACCCCCTCCCGAACCTGGGTTCCTGGATGACCCGGTGGGCTATGTGCTCAACGACCCGATCATGATGGCGGCCGCCGGTAGTGGTGTGGTCGGTTTGCTCTCCCTGGCGCTGTTGGCTGCGCGCCGACGTCGCGCGAAGGATGAAGGCGACGAGGACAGTGCCGACATTGCTGATCTTGATATCGGCGACCTCGATGTCATCGACGGTGAGGGCGACGAATTGCCAGGCGCGAACGCATCCGGGGATGGGGGCTCCGCTGGCGATCAGGTGGCCGCCGCCGAGGTCTACATGAACAACGGCCGCTACCAGCAGGCTGAGGAGATTCTGTCCAAAGCATTGGCCGCGGATCCGCGCAACGATTCGCTGAAACTGAAGCTCCTGGAGGTTTACCAGGAAGCAGGCAATGCCGATGCCTTCGTGACCCTCGCCAACAAGGTGCGTTCGGAGCGCGGCGACTCCAAGGACGATCCGGTCTGGCGCCAGGTCGTGGCCATGGGCGCGGTGGTCAGCCCCGCTCATCCCATGTTCACCGGCGGCCCGGCCAGTGCTGATGCGGGGGGAACGGGGAATGCGGATTCAGCGGACATGCCCGATATGCTTGATCTGAGCGATCTGGGGCTGGGTGACGACGATCTCGATGTGCTGGGCGATGGCGGGGACGGTGACTCCGCGGACCTCGACCTCTCGGATCTCGGACTCGGTGATGATCCCTCAACGGCGGATTCCGCGGGCGCGGCCGGAAGCGACTTCGATCTGGACCTCGGAGATATCGATCTCGGAGATGGGGACGGTGGCGATGATGTCCTGGATGCGGGCGAACCCGGTTCCCTGGGTGGCGAAAGTGCTGGAGATTCTGACGACCTGCTCGACTTGGGTGGGGCTGCAAGTGATGAGAATGAAGATTTCGCGGATCTGGATCTCGGTGCGCTCGGAAGCGAGATGAGCATGGATGACCTGGGCTCCCTGGATGGGGGCTCGCTGGATGAATCGGAATTCGGTGAATCGGGTGAGTCGTTCGAACTGGATCAGTTGTCCGGTATTGACGGCCTGGAGTTCGATTCGGGTGAGTCCGGGGAGACCCTGACGGCGGATGAGGGTGACGCCGCGGGTGGTCTGGACTTCGGTACCGTCGAGGCCGTGGAAGGGCTCGGTGATGGCCTCGGGGACGCGTCCGATGACGCCGATGGCCTGGGGCTCGACGTGGGCGATCTGGGCGCGGATCTGGAACTGGGTGGCGGGTCCGATGACGATGACCCGCTCGGCGGCGCCGATTTTGAACTGGATACCGGCGGCGACGAGGGGGCATCAACCGCCGGGAGCGCGGGTGGATCGTTCAACGAAACCATGATCCTCGATGGCCTGGAATTCGAGGAGGGCACGGGCTCCGCATCGCCGGCCGAGGAGATGCTGCCAACGGCGGACGCTGGTGGCGACGACGAAGTGGGTACCAAACTCGATCTCGCCAAGGCCTATATCGATATGGGCGATCCGGACGGTGCGCTGGACCTGCTCAACGAGGTCATGCGTGAGGGCAGTTCTTCCCAGAAGCAGGAAGCCCAGGCGTTGGCGGCGGATCTGAACTGATCGTCAAGGCAGGGCTTGTCTCCTTCGGAGCGCTCCGCCCGGTCTGCGCAGTCATTACTCATGCGAATCGCTCTGGGTGTGGAATATGACGGTTCCTGCTTTCACGGATGGCAGGTCCAGGAGGGCGTACCGTCCGTGCAGGGGGCCCTCGAGCAGGCACTGGCAGTGGTCAATGATGCGCCGGTGACACTGCATTGCGCGGGGAGGACTGACGCGGGTGTGCATGCCTTGGGGCAGGTCGCGCACTTCGATACCCTGGCCGATCGCTCGCCAAGGTCCTGGGTTTTGGGTGCGAACGTGAATTTGCCGCCTGGGGTCAGCGTCAACTGGGCCATGCCCGTGGACGATGATTTCCATGCTCGATTCGGTGGCCGACGCCGTGCGTACCGTTATGTGATCCTGAACCGTTGGACCCGGCCGGGCTTGCTGAACTCCCGCGTGAGTTGGGAACGCAATCCCCTGGACGTGGACGCCATGCGCGAGGCGGCACCTTCTTTGCTCGGGGAACATGACTTTTCCGCGTTTCGCGCCGCGGCCTGTCAGGCGCGCAATCCCGTACGCACCGTGCACCGCCTGGAACTGCGCAGGCAGGGCGATTTCGTCGTGATGGACGTGGAGGCCAATGCGTTTCTCCATCACATGGTGCGGAACATTGCCGGCTCGCTCATGGCCGTTGGGAAAGGCGATCGTCGCAGGGAGTGGATCGCGGAGGTATTGGCATCGCGCGATCGTCGCCGGGCCGGGGTAACCGCGCCGCCGGGGGGGCTGTATTTCATGTGGGTGCGCTACGAGCAGCGTTTCGCGATTCCCGTCAGGGATGAGTCGGTGTCCTTCCTCTGAGAGGCTGTTCAGCCGACGCACGAGGCAGTGGTCGAGTGTGATCACACATGGGTGATTGGAGCCTTGCTGAACGTCCAGTACAGATG
Source organism: Gammaproteobacteria bacterium (assembly GCA_049604295.1). Classification (GTDB taxonomy): domain Bacteria; phylum Pseudomonadota; class Gammaproteobacteria; order JACKNK01; family JACKNK01; genus JBMYTL01. Next base: position 39,684 of record JBMYTL010000004.1, on the reverse strand, counting down.
TTCGATGAGATGGGGTTGGGCGGGGCCTGAGTTTGCTACCATGCGCCGTCCTGTCCACGGGTGACCCATGCACCACACGCGAATCAAAATCTGCGGCATCACACGCGATGAAGATCTGCAATGCGCGGTGGAAGCCGGGGCCGATGCCCTGGGGTTTGTGTTCCATGAGGCAAGCCCCCGGAATGTCTCCATTGCCACGGCACGGGCCCTGTCGGGGCGTGTTCCTGCTTTCGTAGCACGGGTCGCCCTGTTTATGGATGCCGGTGAGGAACTGATCCGTTCGGTCCTCGATGAAGTGGAATTGGACCTTTTGCAATTCCACGGCCAGGAATCACCACAATCGTGTGCTCGCTGGGGCATGGAGTACATCAAGGCGATTCCCATGGGCGGCGTGGCTCCGGACGGCCGTGTCCTGGCGTCCTATGTCGATGATCATGGCGCTGCCAAGGGGTTCCTGCTCGACAGTAATGCCGTCGGTGAGGCGGGGGGCTCCGGGAAGACCTTCGATTGGACCCGTATAGGCGAGTTGTTCGGAGCCAATCACCAGATCATTCTGGCGGGAGGGCTCAACCCGGATAATGTCTCGGAGGCGGTGCGTGGGGTACGCCCCTACGCGGTGGACGTGAGCAGCGGCGTGGAAGCCGCGAAGGGCATCAAAGACCCGCTCAAGGTCATGCGTTTCACCGATGCGGTGCGCCGGGCCGACCTGGAACTCAACACTCAACCCACATCCAACCAACCCCGTTCCAAGGGGGCGGCAGCATGAGCGCAGACGGTAATCACAATCCTCAGGGGCTGGACTTCAATGCCTACCCCGATGTCCATGGCCATTTTGGCCCCTACGGCGGAATCTTCGTCGCCGAGACCCTCATGGCACCGCTCGAGGAGTTGCGAGACGCCTATGAGCGTTACGCGAAGGATCCCGAATTCATAGCTGAGTTCGAACGCGACCTGGCGGAATATGTGGGGCGCCCCTCGCCGCTCTACCATGCCGAGCGCTGGAGTCGTGAGCTCGGCGGTGCGCAGATCTACCTCAAGCGGGAGGATCTCAATCACACTGGCGCGCACAAGGTGAACAACACCATCGGCCAGGCATTGTTGGCCAAGCGCATGGGTAAGAAGCGCGTCATCGCGGAAACGGGAGCTGGCCAGCACGGCGTGGCATCGGCCACCGTGGCCGCACGCTTTGGAATGGAATGCGTGGTCTACATGGGTTCGGTGGACGTGGAGCGGCAAAAGCTCAACGTGTTCCGCATGGAGCTGCTGGGTGCCAAGGTCGTGGCGGTGGATTCAGGTTCCAAGACCCTCAAGGATGCGTTGAACGAGGCTATGCGTGACTGGGTAACCAACGTCGACGACACGTTCTACATCATCGGTACGGTTGCGGGGCCGCATCCTTACCCGGCAATGGTGCGCGATTTCCAAGCGGTTATCGGCCGTGAGGCGAAGAGCCAGTGCCAGGAACGGTTCGGGCGCCTGCCCGATGCCCTGGTGGCTTGTGTTGGCGGTGGCTCCAACGCGATCGGGCTGTTCCACCCGTTCCTCAACGATCAAGAGGTTGCCATCTATGGCGTGGAAGCGGCTGGCGACGGCGTCGAGACCGGACGACATGCCGCGCCCCTGTGCGCCGGCCGCCCGGGTGTTCTGCATGGAAATCGCACCTACCTCATGGAATCCGACGCGGGACAGATCGTAGAGACGCATTCGGTCTCGGCGGGCCTCGACTACCCCGGTGTTGGACCGGAGCATGCCTGGCTCAAGGACTCGGGACGTGCGAATTATGTCAGCGTGACCGATACGGAGGCCCTCGAGGCCTTCCACACACTGACCCGGATGGAGGGCATTCTTCCAGCCCTGGAATCCAGCCATGCCCTTGCTTACGCGGCCAAGCTGGCCCCCACCATGGAAAAGGACCAGATCATCGTGGTCAATCTGTCCGGGCGCGGGGACAAAGACGTACATACCGTGGCCGCCTACGAGGGGATTGAGCTGTGAGCCGGATCGAGCAACGTTTCACTGACCTGAAAGCCGCCGGTCGCAAGGCACTCATCCCGTATCTGACGGCCGGTGATCCCAATCCGTCGGCGACCGTTCCCGCCATGCATGCGCTGGTAGATGCGGGGGCCGACATCATCGAACTGGGTGTTCCATTCTCCGATCCCATGGCCGATGGTCCTGTGATCCAAAAAGCCTGTGAGCGGGCGCTGGAGCATGACGTCAGCCTGACCGATGTGCTCGGGATGGTCCGTGAGTTCCGCACCCGCGATGAGGCGACTCCGGTGGTTCTCATGGGGTACCTCAATCCCGTTGAGGTCATGGGCTATGAGTCCTTCGCGCAGGCCGCGGCCGAGGCGGGCGTTGACGGCGTTTTGACCGTGGATATGCCACCGGACGAGGGCCATGACCTCAAGCAGGCCCTCGACGCCCAGGGACTCGATGCAATCTTCCTGGTGGCCCCGACCAGCACCGGACCGAGATTGGAACTGATCTCCTCGGTAGCCAGCGGGTTCATCTACTACGTTTCGCTGAAGGGCGTCACGGGTGCCGCGAATCTCGATGTGGACGCTGTAGCAGCAAAGCTGGCCGAGATCCGTGCGGTAACGGATCTGCCCATCGGTGTCGGCTTCGGCATCCGCGACGGTGATACGGCGGCTGCCGTGGCGCGCGTGGCGGATGCCGTTGTCGTGGGCAGCAGCCTCGTGCGCAGGATGGGCGAGTTGGCGGGTGATCCGTCAGCCATTCCCGCGTGCCTGTCCGAGGTGCTTGGGGAAATGCGTTCGGCCATGGATGCCGGCTGATGGTCCGACGGAGGAGGCGGTGCGGTTTAATCCGTGACGCCTTGTTAGACTCGCCGCACAACAACAGACTGTCGTACGAGCTTGAGGCGGCCCCATGAGCTGGATTTCCAAATTGATGCCCTCGCGGGTGCGTGGTTCCGAGGGGGACCGCAAACGCAATGTTCCCGAGGGCTTATGGAGCAAATGCCCCAGTTGCAGCGCGGTGCTGTACCGCGCCGAACTGGAGCGCAATCTCGACGTCTGCCCGAAATGTGACCATCACATGCGCTTGAGCGCACGGCGGCGTCTGGATGCCTTCCTCGATGCGGAGCCCCGCAATGAAATCGGGGTCGGGGTTGAGCCGATTGATCCACTCAAGTTCAGGGACAGCAAGAAGTACAAGGACCGGCTGGTTGCGGCCCAGAAGACCACCGATGAGAAAGACGCGTTGGTGGCCATGCAGGGGGCGGTGAACGGCGTACCGGTTGTGGTCGCGGCCTTCGAGTTCAGTTTTCTCGGCGGCTCCATGGGCTCGGTGGTCGGTGAGCGTTTCGTACGTGCGGCCAATGTGGCCATTGATAACGAATGTGGACTCGTGTGTTTTTCGGCCAGTGGTGGCGCGCGGATGCAGGAGAGCCTTATCTCCCTGATGCAGATGTCCAAGACCTCAGCGGCACTGACACGCATGGGGCGGCGGAATCTACCATTCATTTCGGTGCTCACCGACCCGACCATGGGCGGGGTGTCAGCCAGTTTCGCCATGCTGGGTGATCTGAACGTGGCCGAGCCGGGCGCGCTGATTGGCTTCGCGGGTCCCCGCGTCATCGAGCAAACCGTGAGGGAGACCTTGCCGGATGGCTTTCAGCGCAGCGAGTTCCTCTTGGAGCACGGTGCTGTGGACATGATCCTGGATCGGCGCGAAATGCGTGACCGACTGGCCCGTATCCTGGCCCTGCTCACCGGGCGGCCGACCCCCTGATCGTTCCGGGTGACAGATCCCTGGTCGCCAAGTGACGCCTTCTGATCGGTCACGCTCCCTCGGGGAGTGGCTGCGCTGGCGCGAGGAAAAGCTCTCCCAAGCCATCGAACCCGGTCTGGGGCGGGTTCGTGTTGCCGCGACGGCGCTGGGGCTCAATCCCCCACGCCCCTTGTTCACCGTGGCGGGCACCAACGGCAAGGGTTCCACCTGCGCGTTCCTGGAGTCGCTTCTGCGTGCGCATGGGCTGAGTACCGGGGTCTACGGTTCGCCGCACCTGCTGGAATTCCGCGAGCGCATCCGAGTGGATGGTGCAGTGATCGAACCGCTGCTGTTGACCAAGGCGTTTGCCCGCCTGGCGGGCACCCCGGAGGTCTTGGCGCTTTCGGTGTTCGAGTTCGACACCCTCCTTGCCGTGCAGTGTTTTGAGTTGGCCGCGGTTGACAGCGTGATCCTGGAAACAGGTATGGGTGGACGCCTGGATGCCGTGAACGTGTTCGATGCCGACGTGGCCCTTGTCACCTCGGTGGATCTTGATCACCAACGGTGGCTGGGTGACAACCGCGAGGCCATCGCCCGGGAGAAGGCGGGTATCTTCCGAAAGGACCGTCCCGCTCTCTGCGCGGATCCTGACGTACCCGACAGTTTGCGTGAATATGCGCGTTCGATCGCGGCACGCCTCGAAGGCCTTGACGAGAACTTCCGCATCGAATCTTCGGGTGAGCGGTGGTTCGTGGTTGATGGCGAACGCGTCGGCCCGCTGGTAGATGGCGCACTGGGCGGGGGCGTGCAACGGCGCAATGCGGCGTTAGCAGTTGCGGCAATGCGTCGAGCGGGTCTCGAGCGTGATAACGCCAAGGTCCACGGGGCCCTCCGGGATACGACGCTGCCAGGGCGTTTTCAGCGCCTGGAAGGCGCTGCGGAAACCTACGTGGACGTGGCCCACAACCCGGCCGCAACCAAGGCTCTGGCAGAGCGGCTTCGTGCGTTGCCGGAGCGGTCGCCCTGTGTCGCGGTTTTCGGTGCCTATCGTGACAAGGATATCGCGGGCATGGTGGGCAACCTGGATGGGCAGGTGGATCAATGGATACTGTGCGGTTTGCCGGGACCCCGGGGGGCGAGCGCGGCGTTTCTGGCCGAATGTCTGGGGTCTGTGGCCTGCGCTGCCCACAGTTGCGAGAATGTCGCGGACGGATACAGGCTGGCACGCCGAATCGCAGGGCAGGTCGGCCGTATCGTAATCTTCGGATCGTTCGAAACCGTCGCCGCCGCGCTTCGCGAGTCCGGCTCTTCCCCAGGTCATCACCCGTCGAGCGGCTGAACCATGGATCCACAACTCAAACAGCGCCTCGTGGGTGCGGTCAGCCTGTTGGTGATTGCTGTGCTCGTGGTGCCGCTGGTGCTGGACGGGCCGCCGCCAGGGTCGGTCTATGAGAAAGCGCCCGATGTGGCCCCGGGCAACGCGCAATCCACGGCGCCCCGGCCAGAGCCCGTTGCGGCTCCGACGTTTCGTCCACCGCCGCCGCCGGTGAAGGTCAGTGTGGGAGAGGGCAATGGCCCGGCCTTGCCTACTCCGGTCGCGCGGCCATCGGTGCAAGCAGCGAAACCGCAGGCTCCGACCGCGGCCAAGACGACGACGCAACGCTGGACCGTCCAGGTGGCCAGCTTCGGGAAGAAACCCAATGCCACGGCACTTGTGGCACGCCTCAAGAAGGCAGGGTATGACGCCGATATCGAGACGCTCAAGCGGGCCTCGGGAACCCTGTTCCGAGTGCGCGTGGGGCCGGTGTCCGATGTTGGAGAGGCGAAGCGCGTCCGCGATGCCATCAAGCGCAGGTTCAAACTCAATGCGATTGCCGTGCGTGAACGTGACTGAACCCGCGCTGACCGGAGGCGCTTATCCAGATGATGCGGTGGTGTGGGACTCTGATGCGCGGGAACGGATGTTATGGATTCCGCGGTAAGCGCGAACTGGGCTGATGTCGCCATCATCCTGGTGGTATCGGTCTCCGGTTTGCTCAGTCTCTACCGGGGTCTGGTTCGGGAGGCTCTTTCCCTGGGCATCTGGGCCGTGGCGGCCTGGAGTGCGTTGCGTTTCGGTGCCGTGCTTGCTCCACAGATTCCGCTCGCCACGCCTTCGCTGCAGCAGGGAGCGGGTTTTACCGCGGTGTTCGTGGGCGTTTTGATCGCGGGGAACCTGGGTGTGCGTATGCTCGTGGAGGTGGTGAACCGTGCCGGTCTTTCCGGAACCGATCGTATGCTGGGCCTGCTGTTTGGTGCGGCAAGAGGGCTGTTGATCGTATGCGTGTTGGTACTGGCAGCGCGCATGACACCACTGACCGACGATCCCTGGTGGCGCGAATCGGCACTCATCGCCCAGATCGAACCTCTCGCTGAGAGGCTTCTGACGCTCGTGCCCGGCGACATTGCGTCCAATCTGAATTAGTCTTCGCCCACCATTCATCCCCCTGACGGGAAAGAGGTTCCCTGCATGTGCGGCATCATCGGTTTGGTAGGGCGCGGCCCGGTAAATCAGACCCTCTATGATGGCTTGACCGTCCTTCAGCACCGGGGGCAGGACGCGGCCGGTATTGTGACGTCTCAGGACGGTCATATCTTCCTGCGCAAGGACAACGGTATGGTGCGTGATGTGTTCCGCACCCGGCACATGCGGGATCTGCAAGGCAACATCGGTATCGGCCATGTGCGTTATCCCACCGCGGGCCTGTCCAATTCGGCCGAGGCACAGCCGTTCTACGTGAACTCGCCCTACGGGATTGCGCTCGGTCACAACGGCAACCTGACCAATGCGAACGCGCTCAAGCAGGAATTGTTCGAGGAGGGGTTGCGACACATCAACACGGAGTCGGACTCGGAGATCCTGCTCAACATCCTTGCGGCGGAATTGCAGGCGATCGGGAAGTTGAGGATCGAACCCGATGATCTGTTCCGTGCCGTTGCGGGCGTACATCGGCGCTGCCGGGGCGCGTACGGCACTGTGGCCCTGATACCGGGCTACGGCCTGCTGGCGTTCCGTGACCCGTACGGTATCCGGCCCCTGGTGTTCGGGCGTCGTGATACCGATCTCGGCACGGAATACTGCGTCGCGTCGGAGAGTGTCGCGCTCGATTCCCTTGGTTTCACGGTCGAGCGTGATGTGGAGCCCGGTGAGGCATTCTTCATCACTGAGTCGGGCGAGGTGTTCAATAGGCAGTGCGCCGAGCGGCCGGAACTCAACCCCTGCCTGTTCGAATACGTCTATTTCGCGCGGCCGGATTCCATCATCGACAACGTCTCCGTGTACAAGGCGCGCCTGCGGATGGGCGAGTTCCTGGCTGAGAAAATAATGCGTGAGTGGCGGGACGTGGATATCGATGTCGTGATTCCCATTCCGGACACCAGCCGCACATCGGCATTGCAGATGGCTAATGCGCTTGGAGTCACCTACCGCGAGGGTTTCATCAAGAACCGTTATATCGGGCGGACCTTCATCATGCCCGGGCAGACGATCCGCAAGAAATCGGTACGTCAGAAACTCAATCCCATCCACCTGGAATTCAAGGATAAGAACGTCCTGCTGGTGGATGATTCGATCGTTCGCGGTACAACCTCTGGACAGATTATCGAAATGGCCCGGGAGGCAGGGGCACGGAAGGTTTATTTCGCCTCCGCGGCTCCCGCGGTGCGTCATCCCAACGTTTATGGCATCGATATGCCCAACGCCCATGAACTCATTGCCCACGGGCGGACCGACGAAGAAGTGGCCGAGGCCATCGGTGCGGATGGGCTGATTTACCAGGATCTGGATGATCTCAAGGAATCAGTTCGCCGCGGAAACCGCAAGATCAGCAGCTTCGACGCGTCCGTGTTTGATGGCCGCTACGTGACCGGGGATGTCAGTGAGGGTTATCTGGAGCAGCTCGAACTGGTCCGAAGTGACGAGGAAAAGGAGCGCAAAAACCGGATCGCCGGAAACGAGTTGCTGGGCGTGCATAGCTGAGCGCGATCCCGCGTTTGGTATTTCTTTTGCGGAAGATTCAGGTTCGTGCTAGCTCAGTTGCGCTGTTTGCGGGCTGCCGCGCTTACGCTGGGGTTTGATGTCGACAGTCATGACCGGGAGGGCAATCTGCTCACCGTGTACCAAGGCGACGTCGGCATATCCTGGCTGTTCAGTCTTTCGCGAACGCCGTTCAACACGGAATCCCAGGCCGCGCTGTGCATGGACAAGGCACACTTTCATGCGGTTGTGAGCCCCCACGTCCGCATGCCCGCGACGTGTGCATTCCTGGATCCGGGGACGGACCCTGAGTACCGGCACTACGTGCTTGAGGCGGAAACCCGGACCATGGCGGATCGTGCCGCACGGTCCCTGGGTTATCCGATGGTCGTCAAGCCCAACTCGGGTTCACTGGGCAGGGGGGTGCGCTTGTGCCGGGACGCGGCGGAGGTCAGAGAGGCTCTTGAGGCGGTCTTCGATCAGCGCTCGCGGTTTTACGATTACGTCGGCATCGCGCAACAGTTCGTCCCGTTGCGCTGTGAGTACCGGGTGGTTTGTCACCGTGGCGAGCCGTTGTTTGCCTACGAACGCAATGGCGGGCGGGATGGTTTCATGGCCCGGTACTGGGAAACCGGCGGCTGCAAACGGGTTGAGGACACCGGGTTGCTGGAGCGTCTGGGTGCCTTCGTTCGGCCCGTCTTTGAACGCACGGGTCTGGGGTTCGCCGGTTTTGATGTCGGTGTGAGTGCGGGCACCGGGTCCGGTGATGATGACCCGGAGGAGGAGGGCTGGATGTTGTTCGAAGCCAACTCAAAACCTTACTTCACCCATATCATCGAGGCCGGTGAAGTGCAGGCTGTCACGGCCATGTACGAGCAGCTTCTGACGCGGGAGATGGAGTTCGCAAAGACGAACTGAGAGGTCGGGGGCTCCGAGCTTCGCTCGAAGCGCTCAACGGTGTCGCTGCAATTCATCGGCCGATACCTTGCGTAACACCCAGTCAAGGGCCCGGGTGCCAAGCACCCGGCGCAGGTATCCGAACAGGTAGGTGGGCCAGGTGACGTAGTAGCGAGCGCGTGGATGATCCGACTCCAGGGCATGGATGACCTTCTTGAGTACCGCCTCGGGGGGAAGTGTCCCCGGTGCCGCGGGGCCTTGCGTGTTGAGCCGCGCCAGCATGCCTTCATAGTGCGTCTGGAAGTGACTTCCCTCGACGCTCACATGGCGTTGGAATGCGGCCATCGCATTGGCGCGAAAGGCGCTGAGCACGGGGCCGGGTTCGACCAGGCAGATATGGACCCCGCTGCCATGAAGTTCGAGTCGCAAGGTGTCGCTGAGTCCCTCGATGGCGAATTTCGCGGAGTTGTAGGCGCCGCGAAACGGCAGAGCGACCAAGCCCAGCACGGAGCTGTTCTGAATGATCCGCCCTTCTCCCGCGGCACGCATGGCGGGAAGTACGGAACGGGTCAGATCGTGCCAACCGAAGACCAGGGTTTCGAACTGCTCGCGCAGGGTGTCACGGGTGATGTCCTCGACGGCGCCCGGTTGGCCGTACCCACCATTGTTGAATAGCGCATAGAGCTTTCCACCTGTTCGCTCCATTACCGTCTCCACAACCCGGGCTATGGAATCGGGATCTCGCAGTTCCAGGTGCAGCGCCTCAATTCCCTCAAGGGCGTTCAGTGCCGCGACATCCTCGTGGCGGCGCGCGGTCGCGAACACCCTGTAGCCGCGCCGTGCCAATCCCTCGGCGGTGCACCTGCCGATGCCGGTGGAGCAACCGGTGATAAGGACGGCTCGGGGTGGTTTATGGACTTGGGGCATGCGGGGTTCCTTGACCTATCAGGCTTCGCTGATATGGATATACAATCGCGCGATCAGGGCTCTTGAACAGGCTGGGACGGGCCCCATATGAGAGCCGTAGCGTTATCACCGACGCAGCAAGCGTACCCGAGGATTCCCAACCATGCCGATCTATGAATACCGTTGTGACGATTGTGGTCACGAACTGGAAGCCATGCAGAAGATGGCTGATGCGCCCCTCACGGATTGTCCCGAGTGCGGGGCGGCAACGCTCATAAAACTCGTGTCGGCCTCTGGTTTCCGACTCAAAGGTGGTGGCTGGTACGAGACTGATTTCAAATCCGGCGCCAAGCGGAATGTCGCGGAGTCCTCAGCGCCCGCGCCGTCCTGTGGTGCGGGCGCATGCCCAAGCTGCACTGAGTGAGCCACCCGCACCGAACAATTGCATGCGGGCGGGCAGGTGCGGCGATTCAGGAGCGTGATCCCGACATCGCCGCCGTGTTGAATCCCTTGGAGCGGAGGCGCGGGGCGTGACGGGGGTTGTGCGGAACGTGCGTGAATGGCAGCGGATGCCGGCGGTGCTGGAGCGTTTCATTGCCCCCATGCTGGCGCCCGGCGCTTCTGTATTGAGCATTGGTTGTGGGGGCGGCGCGGATGTCGTGGCACTGCGCGAGATGGGCTTCGACGCTTGGGGTATGGATGCCAGTCGCGTGCAACGGGATGATCTGCCAGAAGAGTTCCGTGATTTCATCGTCGCGAGCACCCTTGAGGCGGACCCGTTTGGTGGCCGACAGTTCGATTTTGCCTATGCGTTCGATGTCATCGAGCATGTCGGCTGCCGGAACTGGGGCACCCGGCTGCTCCCCAACGCACGGGAGCAACGGGTAGGCTTTCTGACAGCCGCGTTCAACACCGTGAAGCCGGGGGGGGCGTTGCTTCTGACGACCTCGAACCGGCTATGTCCATTCGATGTCGGGCATGGCCATCGTTATCACTGGTTGGGTAACAGGCTGGCAGGGCATATTCGGGGTGGGCTGGCGATACCCTGGCATCCAGAAAATTTTTTGGTTTCCGCGGACGATACCCGCTCACTGCTTGACGAAGGCGTGGGGCGGGAAAATTACGTTCTGAAACTTGAGCCCGTGGTCGCATACCCGGGTATATCCAACCGGAAAGGATTCGTGTCAGCGCTTGCGAGAGCGGGGTTGTCGATCCTGGATCTTCCTCCATTGCGCGGTTCCGTATTCGCACCGGTTCTGGTGATGTACATCCATCGCCTTCACTGATCCGAGAGCGCTCACCGCTACAAGTTCTTTGGACCGGGAAGCACACGCTTCTTGTCTCCTTCTGTGGTCAGTCCGCATCTGCTCCGGCGAGGTCAGGTGGCACCGGGTGGGTGTCCTTGCCATATCGCTCGATGATGCGTTTCACGTAGTCGCGGGTTTCCCGGAATGGGGGAACGCCCCCGTGTTCATCGACTCGGCGTTCTCCCGCGTTGTATCCGGCCAGAGCGAGGCGCAGGTCACCGTCGAAGCGGCGTATGAGCCAGGACAGGTAGCGCATTCCACCGGTCAGGTTCTCCCTGGGCGACCAGATGTCGGTGACACCAAAACGTCGCGCGGTGCTGTCCATCAGCTGCATGAGTCCCTTGGCATTCTTGGGTGACTTTGCCTTGGGGTTGAAATTGGATTCCGCCTCAATCACGGCCATGACCAGTTCAGGGTCGAGGGCATGACCGGGCGCCTGCATGTGGACCCAGGTCTCCACCGCCTTGCGGTGAGGATGAGTACTCAGAACAAGACAGTCAGGATCCTCGGCTGCCTCGATGCCATCGAGCCGGTCAAGCAGTCGCTCAGCGTGTCCGTCGCCCAATGTTGCCGCGAGGCGGAACCAGCCCACGGCGATTGCATCATTCCCCGGCACACCGCGACCGTTCAGATGCATCCAACCCAGGTTGTAGGCGGCCGGTCCGTCTCCCGATTGCGCGGCTCGGCAGTAGAGCGCGCGGGCCGAGGCCAGGTCAGCCGCAATCCCTTGACCGTATTCCAGCGCCTCTCCCTTCTGGCGCAACTCCTCGGCGGGAGTGTTACCTGGTTCGGCGGCACCGGTCGCCTGCGTGCACAGCAGCAGGCTGCCGATCAGCGCGCGTGATAGCGGGTAGGGGTACCTCCGGTCTCGGGGTCTCAGAGTTCGCGAATCCATGGGGACTATTGTGCACGGCCCGGTCGGGTTGGGGGCGATGGCGGTGTGAGGCGCTCTATGCGCCCGCGAGGCAGGGGTGCGCCCTTGCCAGTTTCGGGGGCCGTCCGTACCATTCGCGCCCTTGTATTGCGGCCATCCGGGCCGCACAGAGATTCCGGGCTGATTCATGCGTACCCACTATTGCGGCGACCTCCGCGGCGAACATATTGGACAGGAAGTGACCTTGAGCGGATGGGTCAACCGTCGGCGCGACCACGGTGGGGTCATTTTCGTCGATCTGCGTGATCGGGAGGGCTTGGCCCAGGTTGTCTTTGATCCCGATGCCCCGGAGATCTTCGAGGTCGCGGAGCAGGTCCGTTCGGAATTCGTCCTGCAGGTACGTGGCCTGGTGCGCGCGCGTCCCGAGGGGACCGTCAACCCAGACCTTCCCACGGGGGAAGTGGAGATTCTGGCCCGGGAACTGGTCGTGTTGAACACGGCCAAGACGCCCCCCATCCAGGTGGCCGACGACGAATTGGTCGGCGAGGATACACGTCTCAAGTACCGTTACGTGGACCTGCGCCGTCCGGCCATGCAGAACAACATGATTCTGCGCGCAAAGGTCGCTTCCGCCTTGCGCAGGGCACTGGATGAGCAGGGCTTTCTCGATATCGAGACGCCGATGCTCACCAAGGCCACCCCCGAGGGGGCCCGGGATTACCTGGTGCCCAGCCGTGTGCACCCCGGCGAGTTCTTTGCCCTGCCGCAGTCGCCGCAGTTGTTCAAGCAGCTGCTCATGATGTCCGGCTTTGATCGCTACTACCAGATCGTGAAGTGCTTCCGCGACGAGGACCTGCGTGCCGATCGCCAGCCTGAGTTCACCCAGCTCGATATCGAGACATCGTTCCTCGATCAGGATCAGATCATGGCCATCATGGAGACCATGATGGCCGGTGTGTTCAAGGAGATCATGGATGTCGAGATTCCAGTGCCTTTCCAGCGTATGCCCTACGCCGAGGCCATGGATCGGTTCGGCTCGGATAAGCCTGACCTGCGTATTCCTTTGGAGCTGGTCGAGGTGTCCGATCTGATGGACGGAGTGGAGTTCAAGGTCTTCTCCGGTCCTGCCCAGGATCCAAAGGGACGCGTGGCCGCGCTGCGCATCCCCGGGGGGAGTGACCTGACCCGTAAGGAGATCGACGGCTACACCGAGTTCGTGGGCCGTTATGGAGCCAAGGGGCTCGCCTACATCAAGTGCAATGATGTGGCGGCGGGCAAGGATGGTCTGCAATCGCCTATCGTCAAGTTTCTCACCGACAATGCGGTCTCAGGGATTCTGGAGCGCACGGGTGCTGAGGATGGTGATCTGATCTTCTTTGGTGCCGACAAGGCCACCGTGGTCAACGACGCCCTGGGCGCCCTGCGCGTTCGTATCGGCCACGACCGTGGCATGGCCGAGGGCGATTGGCGCTTTCTGTGGGTGGTTGACTGGCCCATGTTCGAGTACGACGAGCAGGCCAAACGCTGGGTCGCCCTGCATCATCCCTTCACCGCTCCCTCCTGCGATGCACAAGCGCTGGCCGACGAGCCGGGCGAAGCGCTTTCTCTGGCCTATGACATGGTGCTCAACGGGGTGGAGCTGGGTGGTGGATCGGTGCGTATCCATCGCCAGGACGTCCAGCAAACCGTGTTCCGTCTGTTGGGTATCGACGAGAACGAGGCCCAGGAGAAGTTCGGTTTCCTGCTGGAGGCTCTGCAGTACGGTGCGCCGCCCCATGGTGGTATCGCGTTTGGTCTGGACCGCATGGTGATGCTGATGGCCGGGGCGGATTCCATCCGTGAAGTGATCGCGTTCCCGAAGACCCAGACGGCGTCCTGCCCGCTCACCGATGCCCCGGCTGGCGTGAGTAATCGCCAGTTGCGGGAACTGCACCTGGCCGTGCGTAAGCCTGCTTCCGAGGCCTGATCGTTTCGCGGGAGCGGCGGGGCTGGGGACAACCAGCACATCGTGGACCGTGTCCGCCGTGGGATACTGCCCCCCCGGTTCGCCCGCGGGCCAGCCAGGGTCGGGTTCGGGGGATCGGGTAATTCAAACTTCCAAGGGGGGGAGGGGCGTCGCACTGCTGCGCGTCCCGCATTCAACGGGTGAGCGGTTTCCGCGAACAATTCAAGCGGCCGGAGTCCGTGCTGGTCGTGGTCTATACCGCGATCGGTGAGGTACTGATGTTGGAGCGGTGTCGCCCGGTGGCGTTTTGGCAATCAGTGACCGGCAGCCTCGAGTGGGGAGAATCCGCGCAATCAGCGGCGGAACGTGAGTTGGAGGAAGAAACCGGTCTGCGCGGGTTTCAAATTGACGATCGCCTGGAGTCCCATACCTTTCCCATCCTGCCCGAGTGGCGAAGTCGATACGCACCTGGTGAGACCGAGAACCTGGAGCACGTGTTCACGGTGCAACTGCTCGGCAGAGTGAGTATTTCACTCGATGGGAGCGAGCATCAGCGACACCGGTGGCTGACGCGGAATGAAGCCGCCCGTCAGGCCTCTTCCTGGACCAACAGGGATGCCATTCTCAATTATGTTCCTGAGGCGGGTGATGCCTTCGGCAACGGGAACTCCGGCATCGTGCTGGCCTGATACAAACGGAGATTGCGAGGCGCCCGGTATTCGTCCCCGCTCGGGAGGGACGATTCAGCTTCATTTCTTTTTGTTCTTCTTCTTTTTTCCGCCCTTCGACTTCTTGTCCTTGGCTTTTTTCTTGTCGGCATCCTTGACTGGTTTCTTCTTCGCCTTCTTCTTTTTCTTATCCTTTTTCGTTTCCTTTGCGGACGTCCCGCCTTTGTTCTTTTTCTTTTTCGATGGTGTGGTTTCGGCCAAGTTCGTATCAGTGGCTTCGGGGGCCGCGTCGAGCGCGGCCTGGGCTGCTGAGCGCACTTGCGTGGCGCGCGCTGGACCAAAACCCTTCGCTACCGTGATTGCTTCGATCTGCGCGGCGGCCAGCGCTTCGGCGCTTTCGATACCCGCCTCTTCCAGAGCGGCCGCGGCAACGGGACCAATTCCTGAAACTGCCGTCAGTGCTGTAGCCATGAATCACTCCTCGGAAATGCGTGTTGCGGTTTCGTGACAGCAGTGACTATATCGGCTTTGCGCATCTGCTTGTGTTACATCGCCCGCCTTGTTTCGGCTCACCGGCCTCTGAATTGTCTGATACGACGACGATCGCGCTTGTCCGGTCGTCCCTCGCTGCCGGGTGTCGTAGCCTGGGCCAGGCGTTTGAGTTCCTGATAGCGCTGGCGTGCCGCCCTGCTGCTATCGTCCTCATCGTACAGGCTGCGTGCCTCCTGGGCTGGTCGGCGTTTTTCACTGATGCCGATTATCGTGATCCGCCACTCCAGGTCCCCTTTACGTATCCTCAGCCGGTCACCGGCTTTGACACTTCTCGCGGGTTTCGTGCGCGCGCCATTGAGATGGACATGACCTCCTGCGATGGCTTCCGTCGCCAGGCCGCGGGTCTTGAAGAAACGTGCCGCCCAGAGCCACTTGTCCAGTCGGATCGACGCGTCCGTGGCTGCCAGGGCCTGGTGCGGCTGGGTTGCGTAGTTGGAGTCCTCTGACATGAGTGACCGAGTTTTTGGGCTTGTGGACAAAACGGCGCGGCCCTATCGCAGTTAGCAACGGAGCGTGTACGCATGAGCAGGCGGGCGATCCTGGTTCACGGCCTTTGGATGCCCTGGTGGGTGATGGTACCGCTGGGGAGGGCGTTGCGGGCTGAGGGCTTTGAGGTCAGTTATTTCCGTTATGCCAGCACGCGGACGGCGTTTCGCGCCAATGTGGGTCGATTGGCGGCGCTCCTATCCGCCGCTGGGGATGATGGAGTGCAGTTACTGGTGGCTCATAGCCTTGGGGGGCTGTTGTCCTGTGCGGCGATCGAGAGGATTCCGGGGCGCCCCCTGCCACGGATGATTGTCCTGGGTTCGCCGCTTGCGGGTAGTGTCGTGGCTCGTGAGGTGTCGCGTTGGCACCTGGGAGCTTGGCGCTTTGGGCGCCAGATACTCGGTCACGCGGGGCCCTGTCTGCGACGCGGAGCCCGTCGATTGCCGCCGGGTGTGTTCGTTCATGCCATTGCCGGTGTGAGCCCCTTCGGGCCGGGAACGCTACTCGGGGTCTTACGCGATACGGGAGATGGAACCGTTGGATTGGAGGAGACGCGCCTGAAAGGATTGGCCAGTCATACGGTCGTCCCGGCGAACCACACGGCTATGCTTGTTCACCCGGGTGTCCGCCGGAGGGTGTTGGAAATTCTCAGGGGGGGATTAGCGGTTGCGTTTGGCGGAGGCCGCTGAATCGGCCTCCGCCCGGGGGTCAGTCGAAACGCTCGGCGCGTGAGCGCATATCGTGAGCAGTCTTGGCGAGCAGGTCGGCGGCTGCCTCAAGCTCCTGGGTGACGGAGGTGCTGATGGCTGATTCCACCAACATGGTCAGTTCCTCGAATTTTTCATCTCCAACCGCAAGGGCCGCTTCCTCAGCGAGCAATGAGCGGAAACTGTCGACGACCTGTTGCGCGTGTTTTTCGTAGTGTTGTGACATGACTGCGATCCTGTGTTCGGTTGACGTCCAAAGGGGACAGTGACGAAACGGTCAAGCGCCGATTTCCGGTCTCTGAATCACGTGCTCGCCGGCCTCGTAGAGTTCGGAGGCGGAACCGACGATCAGTTCGTCCGGCGGAACCGCGATTTCGGCATTGCGATTGGGATAGGGCAGTTCGTTGAGCACATGGCGCATGGCGTTGATGCGCGCCCTTTTCTTGTCGTCCGACTTGATGACCGTCCAGGGAGCATCCGCCGTATCGGTGTGGAAGAACATGGCCTCTTTGGCCTCGGTGTAGTCGTCCCATTTGTCGAGGGACGCAAGATCCACGGGGCTGAGCTTCCACTGTTTCAAAGGGTGGTGCTCGCGTGCTTTGAAACGGCGCAGTTGCTCCTCCCGACTCACCGAGAACCAAAGTTTGAAAAAGCGGATACCGGAGCGAACAAGCATGCGTTCGAGCTCCGGGACCTGGCGCATGAACTCCAGGTATTCACTGGGTGAGCAAAAGCCCATCACGCGCTCTACGCCGGCCCGGTTGTACCAGGAGCGGTCGAACAGCACGATTTCACCGGACGCGGGAAGGTGCTTGATGTAGCGCTGGAAATACCACTGGTTCTTCTCACGCTCAGTGGGTTTTTCCAGGGCGACCACTCGGGCACCACGTGGATTCAGGTGTTCCATCATGCGTTTGATGGTGCCGCCCTTGCCGGCGGCGTCCCGGCCCTCGAACAGAATCACGATACGTTGACCGGTATCGCGAACCCAGTTCTGCATCTTGAGCAGTTCGATCTGCAATTCTTCTTTGCGACGCTCGTATTCGGGCCGCTTCATCTTCTGCTCGTAGGGGTAGATGTTCTTGGTGAACATCTCCTTGCGGGTGATCGCCTGTCGCGCGGCCTCCTTCGCTGACTTTGATACGGAGGCGGTACCCTCATCCTTACCGTTAGCCTTCTTTGCCGCGCCCTTGGCGGTGGCGTTCCTGGCGGCCGCTTTGGATTTCGAATTCGTGGTTTTAGAGGATGTGGTCTGGGGCATGGCGTGACTCCTGGGCTGTGGTTGACACTGACTTTAGCGCGCGCGCGCGCGGGCCCGTTGATGCCTATCAAACTGCTGGGTTTTTGCCCTGATCAAACAACGTTTCCAGGCAATTGCCCCAGGCCCCATTGGGCATGTTCGGCGACCAGCGCGGATTCGCCATGCGCGAGCGCATACAAGGCTTGGATGATGGCTGTATGCAATCTCTCGTTCGGTCGGGTGGCGCGTAGTGCATTTCCGAGAGCAACAGCGATATTGCGCTGCCAACGTTCATGGCCTATCCGTCGTATCGCTGAACCGGCCATTCGATCGAGAAACTCCCGCTCGTCCCATTGTGCAAGGGTGACCAGGGACGCTTTGTCGAGGTCGTTTCTGACTGCAAATCCGGATTCCCGCGTCGCGGTTGCGAACTTGTTCCAGGGGCAGACCAGTTGGCAGTCATCGCAGCCGTAGATGCGATTACCCATGGCGGGGCGCAATGCTTCCGGGATGGGACCGGGATGCTCGATGGTGAGGTAGGAGATACATAGACGCGCGTCCAGTTTGTACGGTGCGATGATGGCGCGGGTCGGGCAGGCCTCCATGCAGGCGTTGCAGCTCCCGCAATGGTCGCGCGTCGGTCGGGAGGGAGGTAGCGGGAGGTCCGTGTAGATTTCGCCCAGAAAGAACCAGGAACCGGCCGACGGATTGATCAGGTTGGTGTGTTTTCCCTGCCAGCCCAGGCCGGCGAGGGCCGCGATGGGCTTCTCCAGGACCGGGGCGCTGTCGGTGAAGACGCGGTAGTGCATGGGCGCGACAGCCTGTGTCAACTGGTCAGCGAGACGCTGCAATCGCTTGCGCAGGATCTTGTGATAGTCCCGGCCGAGGGCA
Source organism: Gammaproteobacteria bacterium (assembly GCA_049604295.1). Classification (GTDB taxonomy): domain Bacteria; phylum Pseudomonadota; class Gammaproteobacteria; order JACKNK01; family JACKNK01; genus JBMYTL01. The sequence goes on along the minus strand of JBMYTL010000004.1, from coordinate 21,461 downwards.
TAGCGGGACACGTAGGCACGACCGGGGTCGTCGAGAACGGACCACGCCGGCGTCGCGTCACCGGGCCAATAGTCCATGCGTGCCGAGATGATGCTCAGGGTGCCGGGTTCCAGTGCCGCCGGTCGGGAGCGAAGCGTGCCGTGACGCGCCATCCACTCCATGGAGCCCTGGTAACCGCGTTCGAGCCATTGCAGGAGATCGGCTTCCGCATGACCCAGGTCGATACCGCTGATGGCAATGTCCTGGAAACCCAGCTCGCGACCCCATTGCCGGATGAGCTCCGGGAGTCGGGACGTCTCAGCGCGAGCCCCGCTCACGGCCTGAGCGCGATCAGGTGCATGATCATCGTGCTGTGACATATTCGCCCATCGCCCAGGGTGGAGTTCTCTCTTTCAGGATCACCATAGCAGGTGCGAATCCGCGGAATGCCCCGAGCCTATGCCAACACGGCAATCGAAACCGGGTAAATAACAATGACCGCAGCACACGGCGCGTTAAGGCCGTAGCCGAAACGAGGAGTCCAATGAAATGAACGTCGACCGTATGCTCTACCGCGCCCAACAGGTCAGGGAGTTCGACCGAAAGGCAGCCGACTTGCTGGCCGTTCCGTCCTTTCAATTGATGACGCGCGCCGGTGAGGCGGCATTTCGATTCATGAATCGCTGTTGGAGGGACCTCCACTCGGTGGTGATCCTTTGCGGGACAGGTAATAACGCCGGCGACGGTTACGTGGTCGGACGCCTGGCCCTCGAGGCCGGCATGCGTTGCCAGTTGCTCTACCTGGGTGAACGCGAGCGCCTGGCAGGTGATGCCCTGCGGGCCGCCCAGTCCTATAGAGAGGCCGGGGGGGTGGAGACACCCTTTGATCATCGTCTGCTTGTCCATGCTGACGTGATCATCGATGCGCTGCTCGGAACGGGATTGACGCGCCCCGTGGAGGGTGACTGGCGCGCGGCTGTTGAGTCGGTCAATGCCCTGCAGACCCCGGTACTCGCACTTGATGTTCCATCCGGTTTGAACTCGGACACGGGGGAGATCATGGGGGCTGCCATTCGCGCGGGCTGCACGGTCAGTTTCGTGGGTCTCAAGGCTGGTCTGTATACGGGCGAGGGCCCGGCCTGTGCCGGACGGGTTGTTTTGGAGTGTCTTGGGGCGCCGGAACAGGTCTATCTCGGTGTTGAGCCGCGGGCCGAATTGTTGACGCGGGATGAATTGGCCGATCATCTCGCGGTACGCAGACTTGATGCGCATAAGGGCATGTTTGGACACGTGCTTGTGGTGGGAGGCAACCGCGGCATGGGTGGCGCGGCCCGCTTGGCCGGCGAGGCAGCGCTGCGCGCGGGCGCGGGTTTGGTGTCCGTGTGCATGCATGGGGACTATGTGGCGGCGACCACCGCGGCGCGTCCGGAACTCATGTGTTACGCGCACGACGCCCCGGAACAGCTCGATGGTGTTTTCGACCGTGCGACGCTCATTGCGGTGGGGCCGGGGTTGGGTGAGGACGCGGCCGCGGAGCGGCTTTTGGAGCGTTGTCTGGACGACGAGCGTCCCCTGGTGGTTGATGCAAGCGCACTCAACCTGCTTGCCCGTGCGCCGCGGAGGCGCGAGGACTGGATTCTCACCCCGCATCCCGGGGAGGCCGCACGGCTCCTGGGTGTGAGCACTTCGGATGTTCAGGCGGACCGCTTCGGTGCCATACAGGAACTCCAATCGCGTTACGGCGGCGTATGCGTACTCAAGGGCAACGGCTCGCTGGTGCGTGGAAAGAGCAGTGATGTGCATGTGTGCCCGGCGGGAAATCCCGGCATGGCAAGTGGCGGTATGGGTGATGTGCTGACGGGTATTGTTTCGGCCTTGAAGGCGCAGGGGATGTCGGCGATACACGCCGCCCGAAGCGGTGTGATGGCTCATGCCGTGGCCGGAGACATGGCCGCTCGGGCCGGGCAGCGGGGGCTTGTCGCTTCCGACCTGCTTGAGCCGCTGCGTCAGGTGATTAATCCGGAAGCATGAGTGGCTTTGAAATGAGCGAGGTGATCAGGTGGTCCCTGGACGACGAGCAAGGGACCCGGGCTTTGGGCGAGCAACTCGGTGCTGCCATCCTCGGGGCCGGGACGCCGGGTGGCGGCTTCCTGGTCCGATTGGAGGGTGACCTTGGCGCGGGTAAGACCACATTGGTTCGCGCGCTTATCCAGTCATTGGGCCATGAGGGGCCCGTGCGCAGTCCCACGTACACCTTGGTCGAGCCCTACGAACTTACCGCGCAGGGGCGGGGCGATACCGGGGGCGCGATGAAGATCGTTCACATGGACCTGTACCGGCTGGCGGACCCGGAAGAGCTCGAATTTCTCGGTATTCGTGACCTGTTGACCGATAGCCACCTGCTACTGGTCGAATGGCCCCAGAAAGGAGAGGGGCTGTTGCCGCGAGGTGATCTGCGGATTCGGCTCAGCTATTCGGGTGATGGACGCGAGGTGGAGCTTGAACCACTCAGCGACAGGGCTCGGTCGCTGAGACTCGCCAATGACTGAATAATGCTGATCAGATTTCGAGGAAAGACCCCTATCTGACGGAATTTAATGAAAAAACTTGATTTGGCCCCGCGCGTGTCCTATAGATAAGCCATTCGCCGCCAGAATGAAGAGGATCATGGCCCGCGTACTCGCCAAGCTGTCCGTTTTCGCCGCACTGATTCTGGGTCTGGTGACCGTCCAGGTCATGGCGGCAGCGAGCGTGACCAAGATGCGCAGCTATGCGCACAGCGATCACACGCGGGTGGTGTTCGAGTTGTCGGCCCCGGTGGGGCATACGCTGTTCACCCTCGAGGGGCCTGACCGGGTCGTGCTCGACCTGACGGGGGCCCGGATAGGCTCAAGGTTCTCCCCCAAGCCACATGGTGACCTGCTCCAGGGCGTACGTTATGCCCCCCGCAAGCAGAGTAATCTTCGCTTTGTGCTCGATTTGAAAGGGCAGGTACGCCCGAAGAGCTTCCTCCTGCGTCCCTCTGGAAAGTCCGGGCACCGCCTCGTGGTGGATCTGTATCCGAAGCGAGGCAGTGCCGAGTCTGAAACGCGCAAAGCGGTCAAGAGCATCGAGGCGCTCAATGAGAACGCCGAGCGGGAGGTGGTGATCGCGGTTGATGCCGGACATGGAGGCGCTGACCCCGGTGCACTCGGGCCCCGTGGGACCAAGGAAAAGGTCGCCACTTTGGCCATTGCCCGGAAACTCGTGGCAATGATTAACCGGGAACCCGGTATGCGGGCGGTGTTGACCCGCAACGGCGACTACTTTCTCAAGTTGCGTACACGAATAAACCGGGCGCGCAAGGCGAAGGCGGACCTGTTCCTGTCCATTCATGCCGACGGTTTCCGCGATGCGCGGGCACGGGGGTCTTCGGTGTACATACTTTCGCGTCGCGGCGCTTCATCAGAGGCGGCGCGCTGGTTGGCGGTCAACGAGAACAAGGCGGACCTGGTTGGTGGTGTGCGTCTGGACGACAAGGACGACCAGCTCGCGCAGGTGTTGCTCGACTTGTCCCAGAACGGAACCCTCGAGGCCAGTCACTCCGCGGCGAAAGACGTCCTGGCGGAGCTCAAACGTATCGGCAAGGTGCACAAGAGGCAGGTAGAGCGCGCGGCGTTCGTGGTTCTCAAGTCTCCGGATATTCCCTCCATGCTTGTGGAAACCGCGTTTATCTCGAATCCGTCAGAGGAGGCCAAGTTGCGGTCTTCAAAACATCAGAAGCGCATGGCGCAGGCGATCCTGCGTGGTCTCAGAAGCTACTTCCGGGATCACGCGCCGCCGGGAACGTGGTTCGCAAAGCGTCGTCAAACCGTGGCATCGCGGGGCAAGGGGCTTGACGAAGGGTAAGTAAGCAGGGGATTCAACACCAGACAAAGCAACAATAAGAGCCGCGAGGCCATACCGGCACCGAAGGAGGTTACGCGTGCCGCCGGGCAATCAGTCCCGGTCAAGCCATGACTACATTGGGGGCAGTCATGGCTTTTTTCTTGTGCGCCTACCAGGTCTCAGGGGCGATTCAGGTTTTTGCACAGATATTGAGGAGTTGTCTTGTGGGCAAACCTTGTACACTGCGTCCGCACCACATGACCTGAGGTTGTTTGCAATGCATGAACGACGCCCCCCACCCGATGAAGCCTTCCGTATCGGAGCGGTTACTCGGCTGACCGGTATTCCGGCCGATACCCTGCGTGCCTGGGAGCGACGCTACCAGGTGGTTACCCCGAAACGGGGAACGGGTCATTTCCGCATGTATGACCGCGATGACATCGCCCGACTCACCCTGATAAAACGTCTCGTCGATTCGGGTGACGCGATCGGCAACGTGGCCGGGCTGGCCATGGAACAGCTCAAGGCCCGTCTGGAGGAATCCGGTCTCGATAGACCCAAGACTGCCCGCATGGAGCAGTCACCCCCAAGGGTCGCTGTCCTCGGAGAGGTGCTTTCCGGCCAGCTCGCCGTTCTCGGGGAGCTGGACCCGGGAATCGAAATCGTGGCACTTACCCGGGACCGGCGTGAGTTCATGGAAGGGCTGGCTGAGTGGAATCCCGATGTGCTCATCCTGGAATATCCCGCCCTTTATGCCGATACCGCGACTGAGATCGCCTCCTTGCTCAGACGAACCAAGGGAGCTGTTGCCGTTGTGGTCTACGGCTTTGCCTCGCGGAAAACACTTGATGCCTACACGGATCCGCGGACCTTGTTGCTTCGATCCCCCGTCAACTTCGACGAGCTCGTGCGCGTCTGTCGGCGCGAGGCGCGCCATGAACAGGCGGCCGTCAAGGGTGCGGATGACGGGGCGGTGAGCCTCAATGACCCGTTGCCTCCGCGTCGGTTCAACGCGGCCCAGTTGGGTGAGCTATCCACCCTGGAGAGCAAACTACAGTGCGAATGCCCCAGGCATCTGGCGGACCTGATTGAGGGCTTGTGCGCGTTCGAGATCTACAGTGGCCAGTGCGAGAACCGCAGCCAAGCTGATGCGGCACTGCACGCGCGGTTACACGCGGCGACCGCAAAAGCGCGCTCCATCATGGAAGTTGCCCTGGAGGACCTTTTGAAAGTCGAGGGGATCGATATCTGACCGGCGGGGTGGGGGGGGCCGGTTCGTGACGTCCGGGGAGCCGGGTCGACGCTGATTTGGGTGTTTCTGGTACAGCCACGGAGACGTGGGTAGGTACTCGCCGCGGATCGCCGGGAAACGATCCCGTTATGCGGTGTTATTAAGAGGGCGACAACAAAACCGCCACCGCATGCAGATGCGGTGGCGGTTATTTCGTTGGTGAACGTCAGGTCAGATCAGCAGATCATCCAGCGATTTTCCTGCTTCAAGGGCCGCGACAACCCAAGCAGGCTTGCGTCCCCGACCGGTCCAGGTCTGTGTGCTGTCGTCCGGATTCGCGTATTTCGGGGCGACCTTCATGCCTTTACGCTTGCTCGCGCGACCTTTCCCCTTCGCGGTCCGGCCTTTGCGCGTGGCCTTTTTCTTCTCGCCCTCAGACATGATGTCGTCAAGACTCAGTCCTTCAGCGGCAGCCTGTTTTTTGAATTCCCGGGCCAACTCCGCCCGCTTGGATTTGCGCCGTTTCTCGATCTGGGTGTTGCAAGCGGCAACCAGTGCCTCGAGTTCGGAAACAGAAAGTTCGCTGATATCGGGAAGGGCCACTGATGAGTCTCCTGAGGAAAAAGTAATTTGGGACAATCGAAATTATATTGTTTTTGATCGTTTATTGAAGTGATTTCTCAGTTGGCACGGGACGACGGAATTTGAGTGTGCCGGTATTCTCCCTTGCCACCTCTGGTTTGTGCCGCTACCCGTGTTACAGCGTTATTTTTTTAAGGTGCTGTGGATAGAAAGGGTTGAAGTGAAATGGTCTTATAACCCAGAAATATCCAAGCGTTGGTTATCGGGTCTCTCCCCAAATGGTGTGACGTAGGGGAACGAGTCGCGAATCAAGCCGATGTCCGTGCCAAGCCCGGATTTGAGTTCCAGAAGCTTTCATGGCCCTCATTGGTGTCCTGGGGCTCGTCCCTCATGCCTCGGGTCTTTATGAACGCGGACCGGCTGTCCTGTCCGTAAACAGGGACTGGCGCGAGGCGATCACGCCGATGCGTGTGCGGTGATTGCACCCGAGGTGGCCTCCGCAAGCGCTCTGGATCGACACTCGGCGGGAAGCTCCCCGACTTGCTATTTCCATGGGAACGGCTACCATGTTGCGGTGCAACAAAACCCGCGTTTCAGGACGTTGAACCCTTCCGTGAGGCCATGGCCGTGAGCAGCAGCAACCCATTCGATTTCTCTCAGTTTTTCAAGCCGCTTGATCCCGAAGCCGTCTCCAGGCAATGGCAGGAAATGCTTTCCTCCGGCGGTGTCCCCGGGATCGACATGAACGCGTACTACGACACCTATCGCAAGAATCTCGAGGCACTCGCGGCCGCGAACAAGGCGGCCATGGAGGGGACTCAGCAGATCCTTCAACGGCAGGCCGAAATGATGCAGGCCGCGTTGGCCGAGGCGACCGAGGCTGCCCGTTCCCTGGGGCAAACCCACGATCCGGCTCAGTTGGCGGATGCGCAGGCCAAGGTTTTTGAAGCGGCTATTGCCAAGTCCATGGAGAACGCCGCGGAGATGTCGGATCTCGTGCGACAGACCCAGGATGAGGCCGGCAAGGCACTGGTCGAGCGCTTCAACGCCAGCATCGAAGAACTCAAGGCCTCGGTCAAAGCCTGATTGCACACGCTGTTCGTGTGCCGTCGTTATTCCCGTGCGGCATGCACCAGCACCTACCAGATCAAAGAGCGCATGCCGATCAGGCCGCGCCACTCAGCCAACCGCAGGTAACCTCGATGACTGATTCCGCGTCAGCCACTTCATCCGCCGAGCAGGGCACGCTTGGCTTCGCCAATCTTCATAAAGGCCTGGAAACCAACTTCAAGGCCTGTGAAGAAATCATGCGCGATTTCGTCGACCATCATGAAAATCTCTCATTCGACCCCATGAACCTGAGCAAGGTTTGGGCGGACTGGTTGGCGGCGGTTTCGCTCGAACCCCAGAAACTGGTGGAAGCGAACATGAGCTTCTGGCAGGAAACCATGAAGCTCTACCAGCAGTCCGCCATGCAGTGGATGGGGCAGGAGTCAGCGCCGGTTATTTCCGAGCAGAAAGGTGACCGACGCTTCAAGCACGATGATTGGGTGGAGCAGCCGGTATTCGCGACCATCAAGCAATCCTATCTACTGGCCTCCCAGTGGATGCGCGATGTTGTCAGCGACCTTGATCACCTTGATGACAAGACGGCGCAGAAGGTTGAGTTTTTCACCGAACGGTTCATTGATGCCATGAGCCCGACCAATTTCGCCGCCACCAATCCCGCCGTGCTGGAGAAAGTTGTTGAGACCAAAGGGGCGAACCTGGTGCACGGCCTCAAGAACATGCTGGAGGACCTTGAGGACGGCAACGGCCAGTTGCGTATCCGGATGACCGATACCGACGCCTTCGAGTTGGGTAAGAACGTCGCTGTGACGCCGGGGAAGGTGGTGTATCAGAACCGCATGTTCCAGCTGATTCAGTACTCGCCCACAACCGAGAACACGTTCAAACGCCCCTTGCTGATCGTGCCACCGTGGATCAACAAGTTTTACATCCTCGACCTGCAGCCCAAGAACTCCAAACTGCGCTGGCTGGTGGAGCAGGGCCACACGGTTTTCGTGATTTCCTGGGTCAATCCCGACAGCAGCTATCGGGATACGGGTTTTGACGACTACGTGAAGGAAGGGGTGATTGAAGCGGTCAATGCCATTGAGAAGGCCACCGGTGAGAGCGAGGTAAACGCCATTGGCTACTGCATCGGAGGCACCCTGCTGGCGACCACTCTGGCCTATATGAAGGCGCGTGACGATGCGCGTATCAAGAGTGCGACCTTCTACACCACCATGTTGGACTTCTCGGAGCCGGGCGAGCTGGGCGTGTTTATCGACGATGACACCATCGAAGGACTGGAGAAGCAGATGGCTGGTGAGGGCTACCTCGAAGGCACCACCATGGCCGGTACGTTCAACCTGCTTCGCGCCAACGATCTGATCTGGTCTTTTTATGTGAACAATTACCTGCTGGGTAATGAACCGCGACCTTTCGACCTGCTGTATTGGAACTCTGATTCCACCCGCATGCCGTGTGCCATGCATTCGTGGTATCTGCGCCGACTCTATCTGGAGAACGCGCTCGTGAAAGGCGAGGTGAAAATCGATGATGTGACCATCGATCTTGAGCGCATCGATATTCCCACCTGTTTTGTTTCCACTGCCGACGATCACATCGCACCCTGGAAATCCACCTATATGGGAGCCCAGCGCATGGGCGGCAGCGTCAAGTTCATTCTCGGCGGATCCGGTCATATCGCCGGTATCATCAATCCACCTGAGGCCAACAAGTACGGCTACCGTACAACCACCAAGTTGCCCAAGGACGCGGACGCATGGGCCGCGGGCGCAGAGGTGAACGAAGGCTCCTGGTGGCCTGAGTGGCAGCGCTGGATCAAGCCCAAGGCAGGCAAGAAGGTGCCAGCCCGCGTCCCCGGTGAAGGCGACCTGAAAGCCATCGAGGATGCGCCGGGTAGTTACGTGCAGGTACGTATCGACGAACAGTGATGGTCTGAATTTTCATTGCTGAAACCATAACGGGCGCAATCCATTCGGGTTTGCGCCCGTTTTTATTTCAAGGGGTGCATTCCGGATAACCCGCCGTGTGCCCAAGCCTTGGCGGACCCGCCGAAAACATTGGCGGCTTCGTATCGCTGCCCTATCCGGGCTTTCTTCACCCGAGGAGTTTGATCATGAGCGACAAGAGAGAAGTCGTGTTGTTGTCTGGCGTACGCACCGCGATAGGTGATTACGGCGGAGCCCTGAAAGATGTTGCCCCCACGGCACTTGCTGCCCGGGTCGTTGCCGAGGCTGTCTCCCGATCCGGGGCAGAGGCCGAGGACATTGGGGCCTGCGTGATGGGCAACGTGGTGCATACCGAAGCCCGCGATATGTACCTGTCCCGGGTGGCGGCCCTTGACGCCGGGCTTCCACACAGCAGCCAGGCATTCACTCTGAACCGCCTCTGTGGCTCGGGCCTGCAGGCTATTGTGTCCGCGTCACAGCAGATACTTCTTGGTGATACCGATGCAGCGGTGGCGGGTGGAGCAGAGAACATGTCGCGTGCCCTGTATGGTCTGCCGGGGGCGCGATGGGGCCAGCGTATGGGGGACGGTGCCATGATCGACATGATGGTCGGTGCGCTTACCGATCCCTTCGATACCGTGCATATGGGTGTGACCGCGGAGAATGTCGCCGCCAAGTGGGGTATCAGCCGTGACGACTCCGATGCCCTGGCGGTGGAATCCCATAAACGGGCGGCCGCGGCGCAGGCCGCGGGCTACTTCACCGATCAGATTCTGCCGGTTGAACTCAAGAGCCGTAAGGGCGTGACGCGCTTTGATCAGGATGAGCACGTGCGTGGTGACGCGACCGTGGAGGGCATGGCCAAGTTACGCACCGTGTTCCAGAAGGATGGTGTGGTAACCGCGGGAAACGCGTCCGGTATCAACGATGCCGCGGCCGCGGTGGTACTCATGGAGGCATCCGCGGCCGAGTCCAGGGGGCTCAAGCCCATGGCCCGATTGGTCGCTTACGCGCTTGCCGGAGTCGATCCGAAGTACATGGGCATCGGACCGGTGCCCGCGGTACGTAATGTCATGAACAGAACGGGGCTGACTACGGCTGATATGGACGTGATCGAGCTCAATGAAGCCTTTGCCTCCCAGGCCCTGGCCTGTGCTCGCGATCTGGAACTCGACCCAGCCAAGGTGAACCCCAATGGCTCCGGAATATCCCTGGGGCATCCCATCGGTGCGACCGGGGCGGTTCTCACCGTCAAGGCCATGTACGAGTTGCAGCGCACGGGCGGCCGCTACGCACTGATCTCCATGTGTATCGGTGGTGGGCAGGGTATCGCCGCCATTATCGAGCGAATCTAGTGTAGTGCGTCGAAATAGATGGAGCCTCAGAACGAGTTCCATTTTCCGTCAGGCTGGGCGCGAGGCGCAGTCATAGTGGGACTATGGCGATAACGGGCAACGCGGCATGGCGAAGAATGGGGCCGTTATAAGGGCCAAGTAGGTTGGCGCACTCCACCAGGAGAGACCTGACCGATACACGTGAAAGTGCTCCGCGGGACAGGAGAGGGCCGAGCGGCTCTTGGTTGGTGAGGCCGTGGTCGCGGGGTCCTTGAGGCAAGACGTCCCCCCCATGCCCGGTCCGGTGCCGGGCATGGGGGGCGTCACGCACGCAGGTCGTCTGCGCTCCAGGGCGGTGGCAGGTCGAAGGTGATGCCTTCGTTGCGCCGCGCCAGATCCACGATCTCGTGGTACAGGTGCAAAATACGACTGGCCAGGGCATGGAACTCGGGGTGCCGATCCAGCAAGGCCCCCAGCTGTTGAGCGTTCTGGCAGCACTCGGTGAGAAAACTGATGTCCAGCGTGCCCAGACGGTCACCCTTGCGAAGTCGTTCGAGCAAAGACTGGATTCTCGGTAGCGTGTGTACCTCGAAGTCCTCCAACAGCACGGTAAATGTCCCGGTGTCCGTTTGCTTGGGTGTCATCAGTCTCAACTCCAGGTGGCTCCGGCACGGGGTCGAAAAGTGACCCGACGGATTCGTCAGCGGTCGTGGGACCTGTGCGCCGATTTTTTTGTATTGTGAAATCAAGCATAGCAGCGCGTTTCACGGACAGCCGGGGATCGGGCCGCTTCCGCGAATCGCCCACGAGACACCCTGGCCGGCCCGCTACCCTGATACGGTTCGCTGATGCCTGTTGAGTCACTTCTGGCCTTCACTGTGGCGTCCGTCATGCTCGCCCTGGTTCCGGGCCCGGATAACCTGTTCGTCCTGACCCACTCCGCCGTGCATGGAGTGCGTGGTGGGCTGCGGATCACCCTGGGGCTGTGTACCGGCCTTGTCGTTCATACGGCGGCGGTCGCCCTTGGTGTCGGCGCCCTGATCCAGTCATCGAGCTGGGCGTTGACGGCTCTGAAACTGTTCGGAGCCGGCTATCTCCTCTACCTGGCCTGGAAAACCTGGGCGGCTCCCTATGCCATGTCGGCCCCCGATCGCACCGACAGTGGTGAACGATCTGGCAAAACTGAACGGACCTGTAGTGGGAAACCGGAAGATGGCCTTTACCGACGGGGGGTGATCATGAACATGAGCAATCCCAAGGTGTTGATGTTCTTCCTGGCCTTTCTCCCCCAGTTCGTGTCGCCCGGATCTGTGCCGGGGGCCTGGCAGGTGGTGTTTCTGGGTGGGGTGTTCATCGTCTGTGCCCTGCTCGTGTTCTCGTCCATCGCCCTGCTTGCGGGGTGGCTGAGTGGGCGATTGCGTCAGCGACCGCAAACCGTGGCGCTGATGAACCGCATCGCGGGCTGGATCTTCATCGCCCTCGCCCTCAGGCTGGTGTTTTCGTCAAGCTGAGGAGGGGCACGGCCCATGAATCCGCGTATCAGCATGATCACGCTCGGTGTCAGAGACCTACCCCGGTCTATTGCCTTCTATGAGCAGGGCCTCGGCCTGCCACGCATTCAATCACCGCCCGAGGTCGCCTTCTTCACTCTCAACGGTACCTGGTTGGGCCTGTACGGCCGCGAGGCCCTGGCAGCCGATGCCCAGGTTTCCCCGGTGGGTGAGGGGTTCAGCGGGTTTGCCCTGGCTCACAACCTGGCCAGCGAGGCCGAGGTGGACGCACTCATGGCCGAGGCGAGGGCGGCGGGAGGTGAGGTGGTGAAGGCCCCGTGCACGGTCTTCTGGGGAGGCTACAGCGGCTACTTCCGCGATCCGGACGGACACCTCTGGGAGATCGCTTACAACCCCTTCATGTGGGTCGGTCCGAAGGATGCCCGAGTGGGCATGACGTCCTGCGAGGCGGCTCCGGGTTCTGATGGCGAGACAAGGCCATAAAAAAGGCCCCGCCAGATGGCGGGGCCTTTTTCATCCCGGTGGGCAGTCAGACTGCCCGGCCGGGTTTATCCCGAGGTTCGGGATCAGTGGCCGGTGGCTTCACCCGCGCCCTTGGGGACACGGATGTCCTCGACCAGGTGCTGGATGTGCTCCGGAGGCGGTGCGGTGACCTTGGACACGCCGATGGCGACGGCGAAGTTCACCACGGCACCGATGGCACCGAAGGCATTCGGGGAGATCCCGAAGAACCAGTTGGCACCCATGTCACCCAGGAAGTCCGTGCCGGGGATGAAGAAGATGCCCTTGTGCTGGAACACGTAGAGCATGGTCACCCCGATACCGGCGATCATGCCGGCCACGGCACCTTCGCGGTTCACGGTCTTGCCGAAGATACCCATCATCAGGGCCGGGAAGATGGACGCAGCGGCCAGGCCGAATGCAATGGCCACCGTACCGGCCGCGAAGTCGGGCGGGTTGAAGCCCAGGTAACCGGCAAGGACGATGGCGCCGGCCATGGCGATACGCGAGGCCAGCAACTCGTTCTTCTCGGAGATATCCGGGTTGATCATGCCCTTGATGAGGTCATGGGACACGGCGGACGCGATGGCCAGCAGCAGACCGGCGGCGGTGGACAGGGCGGCGGCGAGACCACCGGCAACCACCAGGGCGATCACCCAGTTGGGCAGACCAGCCACCTCGGGGTTGGCCAGCACCATGATGTCGCGGTCGACGGTCATTTCGCTGCCTTTCCAGCCGTAGGAGTCGGCCTTGGCGACCATTTCCGGGTTCTTGTCGTTGTAGTACTGGATACGGCCGTCGCCGTTCTTGTCCTCGTACTTCAGCAGGCCGGTGGCCTCCCACTTGGTGAACCAGGCGGGGACTTTCTCGTACTCGATGTTGGCGGTCACCTCACCCACGGGGCCGGTCTGGATGGTCTGCATGAGGTTCAGACGGGCCATGGCGCCGACGGCGGGGGCGGTGGTGTAGAGGATGGCGATGAACACCAGGGCCCAGCCAGCGGAGGAGCGGGCGTCCTTCACCTTCGGAACGGTGAAGAAGCGCACGATCACGTGCGGCAGGCCGGCGGTGCCGATCATCAGGGACAGGGTGTAGACGAACATGTTGAACTTGTCGCCCATAACCTGCGTGGTGTACTGGGTGAAGCCCAGCTCCACGACCACCTGGTCGAGCTTGTCGAGCAGATACATGCCGGAACCGTCAGCCATGGTGGCGCCCAGACCCAGCTGCGGGGACGGGTTGCCGGTGAGGTTCAGGGAGATGAACACGGCCGGGACGGTGTAGGCGAAGATCAGCACGACGTACTGGGCGATCTGGGTGTAGGTGATGCCCTTCATGCCGCCGAGCACGGCGTACACGAAGACGATACCCATGCCAGCCAGCAGGCCGGTCTCGTAGGAGGTCTCCAGGAAGCGGGAGAAGGCCACGCCGATACCTTTCATCTGGCCGATGACGTAGGTCACGGAAGCCAGGATCAGGCATATGACGGCCACGAGGCGGGCGGTCTTGGAGTAGTAGCGGTCGCCGATGAACTCCGGAACGGTGAATTTGCCGAACTTGCGGAGGTAGGGGGCGAGCAGCATGGCGAGCAGCACGTAGCCGCCGGTCCAGCCCATGAGGAAGACCGAAGCGCCGTAGCCGTTGAAGGCGATGAGGCCGGCCATGGAGATGAAGGAAGCGGCGGACATCCAGTCGGCGGCCGTGGCCATACCGTTGAGTACGGGATTCACACCCTTGCCGGCGACGTAGAATTCACCGGTGCTGCCGGCACGCGCCCAGATGGCGATACCGATGTACAGCGCGAAGGTGAAACCGACGACGATGTACGTGATCGTATTGAGATCCATTGGTCAGTTCCCCGCTCAGTCTTCGTGGACGTCGAATTCGCGATCGAGCTGACCCATCTTCCACGCGTAGAAGAAGATCAGAACCACGAAGGTGTAGATGGAACCCTGCTGCGCGAACCAGAAGCCCAGCTTGTAACCGCCGATCTGGATGCTGTTGAGCGGGTCAACGAGGATGATGCCGAAACCGAAGGACACGACGAACCAGATGACCATGCAGATCAGCAGGAGACGTACGTTGGCCTTCCAGTAATCAGCAGCGCTTTTATTGCTCATGCTTCATTACTCCCCAGGTGAAGGATTTAGGAATGCGATCCCCGCTTCGTGGCCCTGAATCCCATTCCCGGGTAATGGACCCGGCAGGGGGTATCCGCGGCAACGGATGAGGGCGGGAGATCGGCCGCCTGTCGATTCAGAACCCGTCCGCTGTACACACCCGCTCGGGTGAGCATGGTGTTGCACGTGCGAAAAGGTGGCCGAAAAAAACGGAAGAACACCGCATTCCCGGCCCACTGAACCCGCGCATGGTGTCTTTCGCAGGTGCGAAAGTCAAACGATTCAGGGGCTTATGCGACGGTCGGGTGGGCGCTTATCTGGGGGCGGCGCGCAGGGGTACTGAAATTGTGCACTTGCGTAACACGGGGCCGTGAAGGGTGTTACTGCGCTTAACCTTTTTCGGTGTTCATTGGTCCGCTGACCGGCCCCACTGCCCGGCCTTATCTTCAGCGCAGCTTGGAGGCGCTGATCCAGTACACCAGTGAATCGTTCTCATCTTGTGCGCTCTCGGGTAACAGTACGGCGCCATGGGGGGTGGTCCAGCGCAGTACGGCCGTGTCGGCGCCGTCGTGGACATCGCGCGTTGATTCACCCAGTTCGGCCAACAACATTCCGTGCAGATAGGTGTGATGGTGGGGTGAGTACAGGATCTCCAGTGCGCTGAAGCCCGCTCCGTCGAAGTACAACGTCACCAGTTTGGCGGGGGTTCCGTTCACCGAACGGATGGGGGACCGGCACAGGTGATCGCCGAAGGGGCTCGGGCGTGGACCACACTCCAGACGCAGGTCGGGGAAGTTGCCCTTGAAGTCCTCCAGCGTTGCCCCTTGTTTGAGCTTGGCGAAGGAAACGTTCATGGGGTCGCCGTCCTGGAACAGGGTGGCTATGACCAGGTCGGTACGACGCTGACCATCCTCGGTGAAGACCAGCCAGAAGAACGGTCCGAACACGATGACGAGCAGGAACAGCTTCTTGTGCAGCGGATTCATCTTCATGGATGCGAGCCCGTGGTGTTCGGATGGGGGGCGCATCCTAACAGGGGGGAGCGTGGTCGGTGAGACTTAGGAGGGAAACAGGCGTTGCCACCAGCGTCGACGGTTGGCGGGCGGGGGAAAGGCGCTGGGAAGGTCGGAGGGGCGTAGCTTGGAAAGTACCCAACCGGGCAGTGGCGGATTGTCGCTGAAGCCACAGCTGACCCCCAGGTTGTTGGGGTCGAAAATCTTCACGAAGGCCGGGTTATCCGGGTCGTCCACATAGACGATTCCACAGTAGTCCTCCTCGTGCTCCTTGCGCAGCAGGGCATCGATATGCGTGATGAACGCCGCCAGTTGCCCGTTGCTCGCCGTTGAATCAGGTGGCGTTTCACCCACGGCGTAGATGAACCAGTCGTCGTCATCCGCCGCGCGGATCGCATCCCACAGGGCATCGAGTTCATGCCAACGCATGACGCCACGGAAATAGCCCCGGAAGCGGGTGAGATAGGGGTCTGGTATCGAGTCGTTCATAGGGACGATGCGCCTGGATTCTCCGGCAGCGTGGTGTAAGCGGGTGGTCAGCGACGCAGCCGGGGCAGAAAGGCATAGCCTACGATGATGACCAACACCGGTATGGTGTAGTTGCGCCACTCGAATATTCCCGCCGCAAGGTCGATGGGCGCCATCACCGCGGTGGTGATAGCGAACAGGTGGACTGACCATTTCCGCATCCACCAGAAACCAACAACGCACGCCATGTAGGCGCCAATGATGACCATATGGGCGAGCACGGCCCAGGCGGCGACCGTCTGATCGCCGCTGATCAGGCCCTGGGCCTTGATAAACAGCAGCCAGAGGCCGCCGACGAATGCCAGCCAGCCAAGGCCGCCGACAATCAGCACGGGCAGTGGACGTTTCATTCGGTCTCACCTTTGCGATCGCTTTTCTTGGGGCGTGGGATACCCAGGCGTTGGCGGCGCTCCCACAGGGCCTTCCGACTGATGCCCAGTCGTTTGGCGAGCTCGGTCTCGGTCAGGGTGCCCTGATGGGTTTCCACGAAATGGCGGAAATATTCCTCCAACGACTGTGAGGCCGGAGATGCCGGATCGGAATCCCGAGCCGGAGCTGGCGGAGGGCTCGATTCGATGGCGAGCAGGTCCGTGCTCAGGCGGGTTCCATCACAGAGAATGACCGCGCGCTCGATGGCGTTCTCCAACTCGCGCACGTTTCCCGGCCAGTCGTAGGCCAGTACCGTGTCGAGGACGTCCGAGGTCAAGGTGATCGGGGCCCGGTTGAGGCGCTGGCAGGTCTTTTCCAGGAGGTAGTGGGTCAGCTTGGGGATGTCCTCTCCGCGCTCGCGCAGGGGGGGCAGACGGATCTCCATCACGCGCAGTCGGAAGTACAGGTCGCTGCGGAAATCACCCTCCTGCACCATGCGACTGAGGTCTCGGTTGGTGGCCGTGACCAGGCGAACGTTGACGTTGCGGGCCTGGTGGGAACCAAGGCGGCGGATCTCGCCGTCCTGCAACACGCGCAACAAGCGGGCCTGGGCGGCCATGGGCAGCTCGCCGATCTCGTCCAGGAACAGGGTGCCGCCGTCGGCGGCTTCCACCAGGCCGCGCCGGGTTTCAGTGGCTCCGGGGAATGCCCCCTGCTCGTGTCCGAAAAGCTCCGACTCAATGTGTTCGTCGGGAATAGCGGCGCAGTTGACGGCGATGATCGGTGACTCGCTGCGGTGGCTTTTCTCATGCACCGCGCGGGCCACCAGCTCCTTACCGGTACCCGACTCACCGAGGATAAGGACGGTGGTATCCGTGGGCGCGGATTTGTTAATGCGCGAGAACACCTCGCGCATGGCCGGACAGTTACCGACGATTCCGCCCACGGGGTAGGCCGTATCAACCTCCTTTTTCAGGACATCGCGCGATCGTGCCATGCGTGACTGGCGCAGCACCCGGTCCACAAGTACCAGAAGCTCATCGTGGTCGAAGGGCTTGGCGATGTAGTCCACGGCGCCCAGCTTGATGGATTCCACGGCCGACCGGACGCTGGAGTAGCTGGTCATGATCAGCACCGGGACGTCGCCAGCCAGTGGTATCACGTCGGTGCCCGGTGCCCCGGGCAGGCGCAGGTCGGTGAGGATCAGGTCAAAGCTGGGGATGTCCAGGCGCTCGGAGGCATCCGCGACCGAGCTGGCGTCCTCCACTTCGTAGTCGTTGCGTTCGAGCAACCGTTTCACGGCGCTGCGTATGACCGCTTCATCCTCAATGACCAGGATCCGGCTCATGCATGACCTGCCTTGATGTCGATGTGGGGTGTCGGGAGTTCAGGGTTGTCGTGAGGGGGGCTGGGAAGCGAAATGCTGACCCGCGTGCCCACGCCCGGTTCGGAATCGATGTCGATATGCCCTCCATGGTCACGCACGATCTTGTGGACCAGAGACAGGCCAAGACCGGTGCCCTCCCCGGGATCCTTGGTCGTGAAGAACGGCTCGAATATGCGCTCCCTGTCCGCCGCGGCGATGCCTTCGCCCTGGTCCATGATCTCCAGTCGGACAGCGTCGCCCTCGGCGATGGCGATAACCTCCACGCGTCCACCGGGCGCGGATGCATCGCAGGCGTTGTTGAGCACGTTGACCAGAACCTGCAGGAGCCGTGGCCGGTCACCCTCGATCCGCAGGTCAGCCCCGCAGATCTTGTCGCATTCCACCTGCTTGGCGGCGCGATCCAGGCGAACCAGGCGAGAGGCCTCATCGATCAGCGCGTTGACGTCGATGGCGGTGTCGCCTGTCCGCTGCGAGCCGCTGTGACTGAAGGTCATGAGCGAGCGCACGATGTCCGTGATCCTTGCCGCCTGGTCGAGGATCATGTCCACCGACTCCCGGACCTGATCCGTGTCGGCCTCGTGGCGCAGGTTCTGCGCCACGGATGCGATACCCGTGACCGGGTTGCCGATCTCGTGGGCCACACCCGCGGCGAGGCGCCCCACGGAGGCGAGGCGCTCGGTATGCGCAAGTTCCGCCTCCAGGGTCTCGATCTCGGTCAGATCCTCCACGATCATCACGGTGGCAACGTCCGGCGCACCGGGGATGAGGTCGGGACTGATACTCAAATCCACCGACGCCTTATGCAGGTCGAGCCAACGGGTTTCGTCCTGCACGCGTATTTCACGTCGGTACAGGTGGCGTTCATCACCCCACGCGACCTCGTCCAGGATTTCATCCCATGGGTGGGGTAGTTCATGGAGAGGGCGTCCGACCGCTTGGCCTGCGGACACCGAGGAGAGCTTGTCCATGGCCAGGTTCCAGATCACCACCTCACCTGTTGAACTGACCGCGCAGACGCCCAGGGGCAGGTCCAGAAGGATCTGCCGATGGAAGCGGCGCAGGGCGTCCAATTCCGCGTCCATGCCGCGCAACCGGTCGCGCGAAGCCTCCAGGCGCTCCTCGAGGTAGCGCATGGATTCGGCCATGGCGGTGCGTGCCACCGGATCGAATACCAGGCGCTGGTCGACAATGATGTGCGCCAGTTGCGGACCCAGCAGACCGGAAAGGTTCCGCTCGATGCGCTCACGCAGTCGCAACAGTTCGCGCGGTTCCGATTCCGCCGGGTCCATGCGCAGGTCGGTGAGGGCCTGGTTCACCTCGCGTTCGGCCGTGGGGTGGCCCAACTGGCGGGCCAGGTTGCGGGTGAAATCATCCGGCGAACTGGCCGCCACGACGCCCCGGGGCGGTGGTGTTGCCTCCGAGCAGCAGGCCAGTGCGGCGACGTATTCCTCCTCGCTCTGGCGGCTGATCAGGGAGCCGATCACGAAGAAGATCACGTTGGCCGTCAGGGTCCAGAAGGTGGAGAAGGCCCAGCGGTTGGCATCGCGCGATTGCTCGATGACATAGACGCCCAGGTCTGAATGGAAATGCTCGGATTGCTCCAGCGTGGGCAGCAGCAGCACCACGAACCACACCGCGCCGCCGGCAAGCAGGCCGGCGAGAAAACCGGCCCGGGTCGCCCGGCGCCAATACAGGGTGCCCACGATACCGGGAACAAACTGCACCACGGCGACGAAGGAGATCAGGCCCAGTTCCACGAGCCCCCGATCGTGTTCCAGCATGGCGTAGAAGCCGTAGCCCGCCAGAATGATCAGGGCGATCAGGACCCTCCTTGCCCACAACAGCCAGCGGTACAGGTTGGCATCCGGATCCGGGTACCGGGCCGGCAGGATGATGTGATTGAGGCACATGGAGGACAGCGCCAGGGTGGACACGATGACCATGGCGCTGGCGGCCGATAACCCGCCGATGAATGTGAAGACCGGCAGCCACTGACTGGTGCTGCCCACCACCGTGATGCCCAGGGCGTAGTAGTCCGCGGGTGCGTCCGGTGTCAGGTACAGGCCCGCCCAGAGGATCACCGGAATGGACAGGTTCATGATCAGCAGCAGCAACGGAAAGCCCCAGGCGGCATGGGTCAGGGTGCGTGCGTCCAGGTTCTCCCCGAATGCCATGTGGAACTGGCGTGGCAGAAGAAAGCTGGCGGCGAAACTCAGGAGCAGGAACGTCGACCAGGGGTTGTCCTGCACGGGTTCGTACAGCCGGAGCACCGCTTCGGGGTTGTCCGCCAGCCACTGATTGAGCCGCTCGGGCCCGCCGAACACACCGAATACGGCGAACAGGGCGACGGTGACCAGCGCGAGCAGTTTGACCAGGGACTCGAAGGCGATGGCCGTGACCAGACCCGAATGCTTCTCGCGCGGCGATGCGTGGCGCGCGCCAAACAGCATGGCGAATGCGATCAACATCAGGCAGAAACCGAGCGCCAATACCTGGGGCGTGGCCTCGTGGGTCAGGACCCGGGCAGTCTCCGTCACGGCACGGATCTGCAGGGCCACGTAGGGCAGGGTGCCGACGAGCATGAACAGCGTCACGAGGATGCCCGCCATCTGACTGCGGTAACGGAATGCGAACAGATCGGCCAGGGAGGTGAGCTGGTATTCACGGGTCAGGCGCATGATGGGCATGAGCAGGACGGGCGTGAGGATGAATGCGAGGGTGGCACCCAGGTAGATGGCCAGGAAGCTGTAGCCATGGGACTGGGCGAAACCGACACTGCCGTAGTAGGTCCAGGAGGTCGCGTAGACGCCGAGGGACAGGGTGTACGTCAGTGGGTGGCGGGCAAGTGAATCGGGAATGATTCCGTGATCCACCAGCCAGGCGATGATGAACAGCAGCAGCAGGTAGCCCACGCCTGCGCCGAATAGGACGCCGAGTTCAAAGTTCATGATCGCGGTGGCGGATCTGAATCCAGGCGGCGATGAGTATCACCAGGCCCCAGAGAAGGTAGGGCAGGAACCAGGGACGTTCGGAGTCGGACCACCACTCAACCAGGGGAGATGCAAACAGGAAGATCGCGAACAGCGCGAGCAGCACGATGCTGTCGAAATACCGGCTGCTGTCGGGCCTCTGTGCCATCAGGTGTACCGCTGGGAAAACGGCGCGACCATAGCACAGATGTTACGGACGGTAACAAATCCGTCCCCGCCAGCGCCGATACGATTCAGCCATGCACGGTGGGTGGGTCAGATCGGGATCCACTTGCCTACCGCGTGCTTGAGCCCGTGGTGCAGGTAGACAGTGGGCCGCGAACAGGGCGTCGGGAACGTCCCTTGTTACGCCCGGTGCATCCGCTTGCTCGTGCTCGCCACCACTATCGCGCCTAAAGCATGTTTCTCAGCTTCAACTCACGGGGGTGCGGGTCCAGGTAGTACTGGTCTTGCACATAGGGGTCGGGATGGCGTCGGAAGTGGTGCCGCAGCAGGGTGATGGGGACCACCAACGGGACCTGCTCCTGGCGGTACGCCTCGATGGTTTCGACCAGTTCGGCCTTGTCGTCAGCGTCCAGGTTCTGCTTGAGGAAGCCCATCAGGTGCATGAGCACGTTGGTGTGGCGCTTGCGCGAGGCCTTTTTCTTCAGCGCGGTCATCAGTGCGCTTATATAGCGCTCGCCCAGGGCATTGATATCCGTTTTACCTGCGTCGGCAATCCAGTGGCCGATCTCCCGGTAGGTGGGTTCGTCGTGTGCCAGCAGGATGAACTTGTGTCGGGTATGAAAATCCACCAGTGCCCCGGGGGTCAGGCCCGCTTCGATGAGGCGCTGCCAGCGGTCGTAGACGAACACCCTCTGAATGAAATTCTCACGCAGAACGGGGTCGCCCAGTCGTCCTTCCTCCTCCACGGGCAGCAGGGGCAGGGCGGCCATGATTTCCTGGGCGTACGCCCCGGCCCCCCGGCCGCCGGGCATACCCTTGTCGGTGTAGACCTTGACCCGCTCCATGCCGCAACTGGGTGAGTCG